>CALLYQ010000555.1 GCA_937858875.1 uncultured Lautropia sp.
AGGCCAGTCCGGACCGGCGAGCCCCGGTTCGCCGTGCAGCGTGGCGACGATGTCACTCCTTATGCCGAGCGCGTGCAAGCGCTCGCCGAACAGCGTCAGCACATCGCGACGCGTGCACGGGTAGGGATCCCTGATGAAGTACAGCAGCCGCATTGGCGCCCGGAACTGCCCGACAGCGACGATTCTATCGACGCGCGGCCGGCCTTCATATCTCCCTGAGCAGCGCAAGCAGCGTGCGCGGGCTCAGCTTCGGCGTTCCCGGGCGGTCGAGCAGCACGTAGAGGCCCTTCGTATGGATCGTGCGGGTCGGTCCGCCGCTGAATTCGTCCCAGCGGTACAAACCGAACTTCTGCGGCAGGTAACAGGCCTTGTCGTTATAGGCGTTGGGGCCGGCATGGTCGACGATTCGCTTCAGCGGTCCCTTGCCCTTGGCCTTCCACACGCGCAGATACGGACCCTTGCCCTCGTCCCAGTGAAAGCGCACCTGCATGACGAAGTAGTGCCAGGCGGTCGAGCCCGGGTTCTCCTCCTGCCAGAGCTTCCGGTTGGCCGAGTCGCGCGCGTCGGTCATCGCATCGGGGTTCGACAGCGACTGGATCCGCAGCGTGCCGTTGTTGATGAACAAGTGGAACGGCGAAGTGTGGTTGCGATCGCCGGCATCGGGCACGACATGGAAGTCGAGCAGGGAGGCCTCTCCGCTGTCCGCCGCCAGGATGTCCTCGTCGAACTTGATCGCGAAGCCGATCCAGTAATCGACACCGCGCACGACGTTGCTGCCGTCGTCGCTCCAGTTCGCGGTGATCTCGCTTCGCCAGGTACCGTCGGTCCAGGCGGGAAACGCGGGAGCGATCCGGTGCCGGAACGCCTTTCTGCGACGGTCGAGCGGGTCGGCCACCCGCGAAAGCGTATGGTCGCCGTCGGCACCGGGGATGCCCGGCTCGTCGACATCGGCCAGTTCGGCGTTCGGCCCGCCGGCCTGCCGAACCGGGCCCCATCTGCGCAGCTCGGCGAAGGGCAGGCGCGGATCGACCCAGTAGACGACGCGAGGATCCGAGCGCCGCAGCATTGCCGCCGATGACGACGAAGCGCTCGCTGCATCGGCGCTCGCAAGCCCGAGCCTCGCGATCACTGCCTGGCAGTCTCGCTCGCAGGCACGCAAATCGCCGCTCGCACCGATCCAGATCAGTGCGGCGGCGACGGTGGCGAGAAGCGGAGCGGCCATCGGCGGACAGGCGAAGGTCCAGGACCGGCCATTATCGAGCCGCAGGCGCTCCTTTGGGCAAGACAGACGGGGCGGCGCTCAGCCCTCCCCGTCCCCGGAATCGATCAGACGCCCTTCAGCAGTGCCAGCATCGATTGTTCGTTGAGCGCCGGCGTGCCGGACGTGGCCCGCAGAACGTAGAAGCCCTTCGAGTACATCGTGCGCGTCGACGGGCCGCTCCAGCCGTCGTAGCGATACAGACCGAATTTCTGAGGCAGATAGGTCGCCTTGTCGTTGTAGGCGTTCGGGCCGGCATGGTCGACGATCTTGACCAGCGAACCGGTGCCGGTCGCTTTCCAGATCTGGATATACGGCTTCTTGCTGTTGTCCCAGTGGAACCGCGCCTTCATGACGAAGTAGTGCCATTTGTCGCCGGCATTCGACTGCTCCCACAGCTTGCGGTTGGTCGACTGCGCGGCCTTGGTCACCGAATTCGGGTTCGACAGCGACTGGATGCGCATCGTGCCGTTGCGCACGAACAGATGGAAAGGCGAAGTTCCGTTGCTGTCATGCGAGTCCGGAACGACGTGGAAGTCGAGAATCGACGCCTCGCCGCTGTTGGACTGCAACATGTCGGAATTGAACTTCACTGCCCACGCCATCCAGTACTCGTTGCCGCGGATGACGTTCGTGCCGTCGGTGCTCCAGTTCGCGCTGATCTCGCTGCGCCAGGTGCTGCCCCATTTCGGGAAATTGCTGGCAATCCGGTGCCGAAACGCGCTCTTGCCGGTGCTCAGAGGATCCTTGACCCGCGACAGCGCGTAGTCGGATCCGCGGCCCACCACACCGGGTTCCGAGACGGTCCACAGCTCGGTATTCCGGCCGCTGACCTGCTTGACCGGGCCCCACTTGCGATGACTGGAAAAGCTCAGTCGCGGGTCGACCCAGTAGGCGACGCGCGGATCGCTGCGGGTAGGGGCCACGACGGTCGCCTTTTCGACCAGTGAAGCACCCGTATTCTCACCCTCGTCGGGCAAGTCGACGTACAGCAGGGCGGTGGTGTCCGCGTACAACGCGGTATCCGCCGCGGACTCCCGCTCGACTTCCGAATACATGTCGGGCAGAGAGTTCGATGCAGCATCGTCGATGGATGCGACTTCTGTCGAGTTCTCGGAAACGGATGCGGGCTCCGCGAAGTCGGAGTCCGATCCGCCGCAGGCCTGCAGCAGAATGGCTGCCGCCACAATGACGGGGGCCGGTTTGAGAAAAGTCGTCGAGAACCTTGACTGCATTAGTTCCTTCCTTGCTACTTTGATTGATGCAAAAAACAACCAGGGGTGACGGATTTAACGGTCGAGCCGACAGAGATTTCAGGCCGAGCCGCCGAAAGGCGGAAACCGCCGTACCTGCGGTTTCCGAAACTTCGAATGAACCAACACTCGATGAATCGCGGACGAGCGCGACCCGTCGAACACCGTGCTCGACCTGGCGATCTGTCGTTTCAGGGGAAAAGGACGAGCGGTTCCCGCCGACCGATCGACTCGATCGGTCAGGCCATATCAGGCCCGAAAACCGGTAATTGACGCGGCGACTCGCAGGCGCGAGTACCGCAGGTCACTTGCGCTCAGCGCACGACTCGATGAAGACGCCTGACTGTTATACCGCCTACGATTGATTGAAACCGGGGGCGAGTATCGAGTGCGATAATGGCCAAAAGGCCGCAGAAATCAGGCTATAGTCTGACAATGAAAGTCAAGATGCCGACGCCCATTTTTGCGCCGGCCCTCCGCGCTGAACGCGCAGCAGCCGTTTCAGGCCGATCTCAGCGCGCGAATCATGCGCGAAATCAGCGCGCGCACGCCCATTCCGTGCGACCCCGGAGTTCGCCACGAGTGCGCCCAGCGATGAACCGCGAGCGCCTCCGGAAAGGCTTCGCAGGCCCGTTGCGGCTCGTTCCAGCCGTACGGATAGAGCAGACGCGAAGGAAGGAACCTCACGTCGCCTTCGAATCCGTCGCCGAGCAGCGCCTGCGTGACGTAGGAAGGACCCGTTTCCAGGTTGGCCGCCCGGCGCCCCAAGCTGCCAGGCAGGCCTGACAGCAGCCGCAATATCAGCGGCGACGCCGGGCATGCGCCGATGAATCCCGTCGAGACGTGCGCGCCATCCTCGGAGCAGAACACGTGGCTTGCGCCATCGACGACCGGATCGATCGGGCGCAGCGGCTCGAAGTCGGTATCGATGTACACGCCCCCGTACCGGTACAGAATCTCGAGGCGCAGCACATCGGCCATTTGCGCATAGTTGGCGCAGCGCCCGATCAATTCCGGGCGCTGCAAGTCGAAATCGCAGTTCTCGAGGTTCCACAATCGATATTCCCACGCCGGATGCAGCGCACGCCAGCTGTCCGAATAGGCCCGAAAACAGGCCGGCAATATCGGGTCGGCATCGTTGATCCAGATCTGATGAAATATGCGGGGAATCATCTGCTTGTCATATCGGGCAGGATTCGGCGCCGCCGGTGCGGCGATTCACCCGTGCCTGCGAAACTCGACGACGCGAAACCCACCAGACTCGTGGGTCGCCGAGCCGCAGGTTCCGGCCAGTCGATCGGCCGTTTCGGCACTCGCGATCAGGTAATCGATGCGCAACTCGGTTTTTGCCGAAGCGCAGCCGGTGGCCACGACACGCTCGCGAAGCAGGTAGCGCCGATACCATTCGCGGATATCTGCGCTGCTGCCGGGCGTGAAGCGGTGAAAGAAGAAACTGGCGCGCCGCGTACTGCGTTCGAAATCGAAGAAGCGATGCTCGATCCCGGTTTCGATCAGGAAGACGCTGTCGGGCCGCGTCTTGGAACTGACCCAGTCGATGAGTTCGCGCTGCTCGGCCTGCTGGAGCAATTCGCGCCCGACCGGAGACACGCGCAGATGCAGCACGGTCTGGGAAAACACGAGCAACAGTACTGCGAGCATTCCCAGCCTGAGCCACGGATCGGCTGCAGCAGGCAACTGTCGCAGCGCGCAGACGAGCAGCAGCAAGGCAAGGAGCAGGCTCATGCTCGACGGCCTGAACAGCAGGTAGGGCCCGAAGCGCCCGTCATCGAAGACGTAGGTCAGCAACAGCGCGATCATTACCCATCCGGCCGACAGCGCAACCAGGCACGCGAGCCGTTGCGCGCTTCGATCGCGCATCCTGCCGATCGCGAATGCGGCGGCGACGCCGATGGCGAGGGTGGCCACCAGACCGGGGGTCCACTTCAGGAAGGACTTGATGTCGATGAACGGCGTGGTATGCCAGGGGTACGCGACATAGGTCAGGATCCACCCGACCGGCGGCCCCGCGCTCTCGACGAAGGTGTCGAACTGCGCATAGCCCTGGCGCATCAGAAAGATGCCGTAGGGGACGAGCAGGACAGCGGCAACGGCTGCATGCAACACGACGATGCGCCGACGCGGCGCTCCGAGCACCATGAAAGCGGCGAAGAAGATCGCTGCCCAGAGACCACCCACCAGCGCATGGAGATGCACGGCGATCAGGAGCAAGCCGAAACAGAGGGCGGATCGGCCTTTGAGGAACTCCGTCAGAGCCAGCAGCACGAAGCCGTAGGCCAGCACCTTCGGTTCGATGCCACGGAACATCCACTCGTCGCCGACCAGCCCTTCGCCTGCGACGACGAAGGCAGTGACGACGATCAGCAGGTCGAGCACCTGTAACCGCAAGAAGGCGAACAGCCGCGTCAGCCCGACGGCATAGAGCGCGATCGCCAGCATCCGCCCGATGAACTGGGCGGCGGGAAAGTCCACTGCGGCGATCAGATGCCCGAACAGTTCGTTGAACACGAACGCATGCGGGAAGCCGCCGAGCAGGTTCGATTGCTGCGGCCAGTCCTGCGGGGCGACGCTCCGGTAGGCCTCGGCCAGATATTGCTCCTCGTTTCCGGACAACCATCCGGAGGGCAGGATCGCCACCAGCAGCGCGCCGACGGCGGCCAGGAGCAAGGCGCGCGTTTGCGTTGCCTGCAGCATGCGCAGCAGCACGACACCGATCGACTGCAGAACGCCGGCGGGAAGGGCCGCGGCGTCTGCCCCCGGCTCGCGCTGCCCGCTCGTCTCGCGGCCGCGACTGCGCCAAACCGGGGCCGAATTCATGGCCTCACACGCCGGGCCCGCTCGCGGGCGGCTTCGCCAGCGGCTCCTTTGTGCCCGTGGCGCCTCCCGGCTGAGCCAATGCAGCGATTGCACAGCCGGTCGGACAGGTCGCAGCCAGACGCCGGATCTCGTCGAATTCGATCCGATTGAAGCCGTCGCCTGCGAAGCGCTCGTTCAGGAAGCCGGCCAGCGCGGCCACCTCACGCGCCGCCTCGAGCTCCATCGTCCGGAATGCCTGCTCGGTCTGCGCAACGAGCTCGCCGGCGGGCGCCCGGCTGCCCCGGCCGATACCCGTGTACAGCAGCGATTGCCCGCTGAAATCGGCTTCGCGAAACAGATTCGCACCGTCGACGACGCCGCGCGCGCGGCCCATGTCCATCAGCATTCGGCCGAGCTCTCGCCGGTAGACCGCATGGCCGGTGCAGAAGAAGACCAGTTCGGCGTCGGCCAGTGTCGGGCCGGCTTCGTTGGAGAAGAACGAACTCAGGCCAAAGCGCAGCAGGTTCTGGTCTCCCGCTTTCACGTAGGGATCGTGCAAGCGCAGCTCACATCCGCGTTCGAGCAGCTCCCGAGCGAGATACAAGGTGGGGGAATTTCGAGTGTCCTCCGAGTCGAAGCGGTAGGCCGTGCCCATCAGCGCGATGCGCTTCCCGTCGATCGGACCGTGCTGACGCTCGGCCAGGCGGATCAGGTAGCGAGGAGACTCGTCGTTGATGCTCCGCGCGCCCAGGATCAGGCTCCTGGAAGTATCCACCCCGGCCTCGATCGCCCGCCACCACAACAGGATTCCGTCCTTGGGCAGGCAGTGCCCGCCGACGCCGGTCGTCGGCACCAGCATTCCGCCACTGGGCACCGCCGTGGCGTCGGCCGACGCCGAATCGGACTGGGAAAGGCGGTCGTTGACCGCGTCTCGCAGCGCGAAGAAGTCCACGTCGAGCGCATCGCAGCGACGTGCCGCCTCGGCCGAGAATGCGATCCGCACGTCGCGATAAGCGTTCTCCAGCGTCTTGACGACCTCGGCCGTCATGCTGTTCGTTTCGTGCAGCGTGCCGCCCGTGACGATCCGCGAGTAGACGCGGGCGATCAGCTTCGGTGTGAGCGGATGCAGGCCGGCAACGAGCTTGTCAGAAGCGGCTACGCGCTCGACGAGGCGACCCGGCATCACCCGGTTCGGGCTGTTGCCGAGCAGGATGTCCCGGCCCTCGACCAGACCATGGCGCGCGAAGTGCTCGCGGATGACCGTGGTCATGCTGGACGGTGCCAGCGTGGATTCGAAGACGATGACCGGCACGTTGCCTGCGGGCTTGCGCGCGAGCGCCTTCGCCAGCAACTCGAGCGCCTCGAACAGCGGGCCGTAGTCGGGTGCCAGCCCTTTCTTGTCTGTCT
>CALLYQ010000556.1 GCA_937858875.1 uncultured Lautropia sp.
GGATCCACCGGCGGTCGACTGCACGGCCGCCGGCGCCGGACGGTGCAGCACGGCTCGCGTCGGCCTGATCCGCAGTCCGGCCCCGGCCACGGCGGCGTGGCCATCGACGATCAGCGAGTAGTCGGCCTCCGACGACGGCGGCCAGACGAGACCGACGGCAGGCCGCACCAGCAGGTTGTTGCGGGTCCGGTGGCCGATCCCGTGCACCAGCAGGGCGCCGGCCTCCAGGATCGGCACCACGGCCACTGCATGCGGCGCGGCATCGGCGCTGCTGGTCATCAGATATGCAAAACGATATTGCGCCATGGCCGTCGCCAGGTCGCTCAGCTCGACCGGAATACTCATGCCCGCACCTCCGGGAAATCCGCGCGCAGGATACAACGCGGCAGGTTCGTAATTATCGATCCGGAACCCAGGCCGTGCGCACGAAATCGCGGACCTCGAAGGTATCGGTGCCACAGGCGATCATGTTCTGCGGCGCGTTGACCGGCAGAATGAAGCCGAAGCTGACGCCGAACTGCTTTTCGATGAAACCGACGGCCACTATGTTCTGCGCGGCGGCGGTCTTGATGCCGATGTTCCAGAATCAGGCAGGCCACGCGAGCCGTTGCGCTGAGCACGATGAACGACAGCAGGAAACCGACCGCCATCGCGCCGACGACGATGTAGCCGGTGCGCGCCGGCACCCGCGACGGTACGGCCAATGCGATGCGCCGGGAGGCGCCCGGCTCGATCGCCTCCACCAGCACCACCTCCCACCGATCCACGCGCAGCGACGCCCGATACTTCGGCGGGGGCAGGTTCATGCCAGCGTCGAGCCCGGCCGCGAGAACCTGCCCTCCCCCTGCCGCAGCCAAGCCAGCTCCTTCGCCCACCGGCGGCGCTCGGCCGCCTCGCGCTCGAACAAGGCATCGGTCTTTTCCAGAACCAGCGTATAGGGCCGGCCACTGCGTCGCGTCTCATGTCGCACGGGCAGTTCGTGGCGATCGATGAGCTGATGGATGACCTGTCGCTTGGCCTCGGCCAACGGCCACTCCAGGCGCCGTTCCGACGCCGCGCTCAGAAACCGCGCCAGGACATCGCCGAGTTCGCCCACGCAGTCCGGCGGCGGCGGGATCGACCAGTCGTCGGCGGGGCGTTCAGGCCGTGCCAATCGTGCGGCGAGCACCTGCATGCAATGCGCATGCACGCGCGCCAGGCCAAGGCCGGCCGCATCGGGCGTGTCCGCGCCCACTGTGCGCAGCACACGAAGCGGCACTTCCAGCGGAAGCCCGGCAGACAGCAGGGCGTCGACGACCTGCCGCTGCAAGTCCGGACGCCGGGCATCGCGGCTGCCGCGGATCAATGCCAGCAGAGCCGGGCCGGTGTCCACCAGCGCTTTTACCCTGGCGCTGCCACCAGTGTGCGCCTGCACCTCTCCGATGTCCTTCTGCAGCCAGTTCCAGCGCTCTTCCACCAGGACCGCGGCCAGCGCCGGGCTGTCGACGGCCGCTGCCGCGGCGCTCCAGGCATGGGTCAATTTCGGCAAAGTCTGCGCCAGCCAGGCCAACTGGAGGTCGGATGTCTCGCGCGTGGCCCACTGGCGCAGGCGCTCTGCACACCAGGCAAGACCGTGGCGCTCGAGAAGCCGTACCAGCCACGGCGCCATCTTCGGCGCCAGATTCTGCAGCGAGAACGGCGCCAGCAGGACGGCGGCGGTCTCCGCGTCGTCCAGCGCCGCGGCCAAGGGCAGTGTGGCGCGGAGCAGGGCGGCACCATTGGCTCCGGCAACGGCCCGGTTCCAGAAAGGCAGCAGACGCTGCGTCCATTCGAGCGCCTGCGCTGGATCGCCGGCTTTCAATCGGCCGGCAACCTGCTCGATGGCCCAGCGCGGCGATTGCCGGGCACGGATGACGAAGGCGCGCTCGCGCGGCCACATCACGACGGCCGCACGGTGATACCAGCGATCGACCGTGTTGCCGTAGTTGCCCATGTAGCCTTCGTACTCGGACTGAAAGGGTGTGAAGTCGGCCGAGGGGCGAGTGAAACACAGCTCCGCGTCGGCAACTCTACTGGCATCCGAGGGCAGCTCGCTGCCATCGGGGGCGAGCCAGTGGCGCAGCTCGATCTCGCTTTCGGTCAGCTCCACCAGTGCCGGCTCGCCTGCATCGTCGTCGGGCATGTCCCCGTCGAAGTCCTCATCGTCTTCCGCGTAGTCCCAGCGACCTTGTTCCTGGTAATCGTCCTCGGCCGACCAGGTCTCGTAAACGTCGGCCAGGGCCAGGAAGATCTCCGCATCCAGTCGTTCCGCTACCTTGCGCAACGCGGCGACGCGCGGCGCGTCCGCACCCTTCAGATGTGCCCAGGACAGCCCGCTCTGCGTGTATTGGTGATCCAGCAGATAGACCAGGCGGTCCGGCGGCTCGGCCGCCGTATCGCCGGCCCAGCGCGGCGGCGGCGGTGTCCGCCACAAGGCACGCACCGCGCCGGCCAACTCGGCGAGATCCCGCTCCGGCACATCGGCGGCCTGGGCGCCACCCTGCCGGATCAGCTTGTAGGTGAGCACGACGCGATAGCCTTGTTTCACCGGGCGAACTTCGTGATGGCAGTCGGCATAGAACGCAAGCATGCCCAGCCGGCTGGCCGAACCGCGGGCACGCAGCGCCTAGCCTTGGTGCGACACGACGAACTCGCCGCCGGTGAAGCGCGACGGCAGCGTGACGACCAGCGTGCCCGGCATGCCGTCGGCCTTCTCCGAATCCTGGTAGCCATGATGCGCCGGCTGCGCCGCTGCGCACAGCCGGTGCGCCGCCTGGATCGTCACCGGCATGGATACGCTGCCGACGCCTTCGACATGCAATCGTGGATCCGCCTGGACGGCAAAGCGCGTCGCAAAGGCCCCGCTCGCGCCGAGCGTGGCGAGTAAACGGGAAACGGACTCCGTGGGAATGTTCATCCTTGATCGTCTTCGTTCATTCGACTCGGTCGGACGACGCCTCGTCCGACAGCGAGCATTTGATTTTCATCCACCTCGTGAATGACTATCATGCACGCCATGGATGCGCATACCCTGCCTCGGCTTGTCACTCCCGCGCTCGCCAAACGGCTGAGCGTCATGCCTGCGCTGATCGTGACTGGACCACGGCAGGCCGGCAAGAGCACCCTGGTCCAGCGCCTCGCACCGGGAAAACGCCACTATCGCAGTCTCGATGATCTCGATGTGCTCGACGCCGCACGGCGCGACCCCGAAGCTCTGGTCGGCGGACGTGAACCGGTTACGCTCGACGAAGTGCAGCGCGCGCCGGAACTGCTGCATGCCGTCAAGCGTGCCATCGATCGGGAGCGCACGCCGGGCCGCTTCCTGCTCACTGGTTCGGCCAATCTGCTGATGATGCGCCAGGTGTCCGAGTCGCTCGCCGGCCGGGCAAGCTATCTGACGCTATGGCCGATGACGCGCCGCGAGCAGCGCGGCGAGGGCCGTGGCGGCTCATGGGAAGAGCTCCTGGCCACGCCCGACGCCGAATGGCCCGATCTGCTCGCGGCACGTCCCGATGAACCAGAAGATTGGCGCACCTTGGCGCGACGCGGCGGCTTTCCCACACCGACCATCGAGATGCGGCACGCCGATGATCGCGCCATCTGGTTCGACGGCTACGTTCGCACCTACCTGGAAAGAGATCTGCAGGAGCTGGCTTCGATCAGTGCGCTGCCGGATTTCCGCCGCCTGATGCGCGCGGCTTGCCTGCGGTTGGGCCAGTTGATCAATCAGACGGAGCTGGGACGCGACGTATCGCTGCCCCAGCCCACCGTGCATCGCTGGCTCAATCTGCTGGAAACCTCATACCTTCTACTGCGTCTGCCCGCCTACGCGGTGAACCGGACAAAGCGGCTGATCAAGTCGCCGAAACTCTACTGGGGCGATACTGGCGTGGCGCTGCACCTTGCCGGCGGGCCGGAGCCCGGCGGCGCGCATCTGGAGAATCTGGTGCTTCACGACCTGATCGCCTGGCGCGACGCACGACTCGAACGCGCGGAGCTCGGCTACTGGCGCACGGCGACCGGTGAAGAGGTGGATTTCGTGATTGAAGCAGCGGATCGTCTGCTACCTATCGAGATCAAGGCCGCCGCGAGGCCGCGGCTGGGAGATGCCGCCCATCTGCGAAGCTTCCGTTCGGAATACGGGAAACAAGCCCGTACCGGATTGCTGCTGCACACTGGAAACACGATCGAATGGCTGGCGCCGGATGTACTGGCCGCGCCTTGGTGGCGGGTATTGTGACGGACTGCGCGGCCCACACGCACTGAATGTCGAAGGGCGCACTGATCGTGCCCCATCCTCTCCGCGATTGCGACGATAAAACCGCCGCCCGGCGCGATCTGGCGGCCGGCGCGCAGGGATTCCGCCGGCGCAAGGTGGTCTACCGTCAGTCCTCCGCAGCCAGCCGACGCGCACGCTCGAGCAGACGCCGCGCATTGCGGTAGGTCGGCACTTCCACCCATAGGCCGTCGACGAAAACACGATCTTCACCACGTTCCCGCGCCGCTTCGAACGCGTCCACGATCGCGTTCGCCCGGCGCACCGCCTCCTCGCTCGGCGTGAGCGCGGCATTCAGCGGCTGCGCGTGCTCCGGTCGCACCAGCGCCTTGCACCGGTAGCCCAGTCGGCTGGCGTAGCGTGCCTCGCGGACCGCACCGTCGACGTCGCCGAAGGTATAAGGCGCGTCGATCGGTTCGATTCCCGCGGCCCGGCATTCCACGACGAAGCGACGCCTCGCATAGTCGAGTTCCAGCGCATCCGGCTGCCGTTCGGCGCACAGGTCGGCCGCCAGGTCTTCGGCACCGAGCAGCGCCGCACGGATCCGCGCACTGCCCGAGGCAATGGCGCGTACGTCCACGACGCCAAGCGCGGTCTCGCACACCGGCAGGATCTCCGTCGTGCCGGGCGCGATGCCGACGACGCCTTCCCAATGCGTGAGCGCGGCGTGAAGCGCATGCATCTGTGCGGCACTGGCCGCCATCGGGTAGGCAATGACATCGGGCTTCGCAGGCATCGCGGCAGCCAGATCGAGCGGGCCGTCGGCGTCGAGCGCGTTGATGCGCACCGCGGTCACTCGTCCGGCATCGCGCCATCGCTGCAGCAGAACCGCAAGTCCGCGGCGTGCTTCGTCGCGACGAGCCGGCGGCGTGAAGTCCTCGAGATCGACGATCAGGGCGTCGGCGCCGCTGCCCTGCATCGCGTCGTGCGCCTGTGCAGCGGCCCCGGGGCCGAAGAGCCAGGTTCGTCTCGAATCGGGGTCCGCAGAGCTCATCGTCTGCTGCATTGATCCTCTCGAAGGGTTCTTGTCGGAATCATGCGCTCGGAATGACCGCTGACCAGGCGATTCGCACCGGATTCGGCCCGTGCAGCCTCGCGATAGGATACGACGCAAGCAAGGTCTACTGCAGGCTTCAGATTCGCTGCAGCCAGGCTCTGACGAATCCACGATTACCTCACGCCAGTTTCTTCGGCCGGGCCGCTCCAGGCCGTTGTACGGCGCACGGATCCATCGCAACGAAGGCATTGGTGTCAGAAGACGATTCCCGCTGCTACGAGATAGGCCCCGTCGTCGCCAACCGCTTGCGCTTTGGCGCCAAGCTCGGAATCCGCCCGGGCACCTCGCGCTGGCCGCGCCCCGAAGACCCGGCCGACGCAGCCACCGCCCCCGAACCGTTGGAGCGCGCTGCCGCCGCACTCGTCGCCCTGCTTGCCGGGCTGACGCAGCACGGGAACATATATGACGACACCGGAACACAGCAGGCCCGGTCCCGGCTCGCCGCTCATCTTGTCGCGGACTGGGGGCTGGCATCCGCCTTCGTCGCTCGTGCACTGAATCGAACCGGGCACGACGCGATACTGCGAACGGCCGGAAAAGTCTCCGACGCACTCGCGCAACTGCGCCGCGACGCCCCGGACCTGAAGCGCCGGGAAATGCCCGGCCGGGTCGCCGAACTGCTGAGCGAGGCCCTTGCCCACAGCGGCCAACTGCTGCCGGAGCAACGCTCGGCGATCGACCAGATCCGCGCATCGCTCGATCGGTCGGCGCGCAGCCCCGGCCGGCGCCTGGTCGATCGCGCGGCCACCGTCCCCGGACGAGTGCGCGGCTCGCTGACGCAGTTGGGCCGTCGGCTGCAATCGACGGTCACGCCGGCGGGCGGACCAGCAGCAGAAGCGACCAGGGCTGCCCGAGCACCCCGTGCGACCGGGATCGCAGACGCGGCCGAACCCCCTGTCCCGGTGTTCTGGCTCTTGGGAAAGACCGGCGCCGGCAAGACCTCGTTGATCCGCGCGTTCACCGGCGCCACGGAAGCCGAGATCGGCAACGGCTACGTGCCGTGCACCCGCAGTTCGGTCGTCTACGACTTCCCTCCCGACGATCCGGCCATGCGCTTCCTGGATACCCGCGGACTGGGCGAGGTCGGCTACGACCCTGCCGATGACCTCGCCGCCTGCGAGTCCGCCACGCATCTGCTGCTTGTGCTGGCCCGTCTCGACGATCCGGTGCAGGGCGCGGTCGCCGAAGCGCTGGCCCGAATCCGGCGCGGCCGGCGGATGCCGGCGCTGGTGCTGCATACGGCGGCCGACTGCGGAAGCAGCGACGAACGTGCCCGGGCCCGAGCTGCGACGCAGTCACGCTTCGACGCTGCCTGGGGGCAGCCGCTGCCCTGGCTCGAGGTCTCTCTGGCGAGGCCCGAGACGGCCGATCTCGATGGCTTG
>CALLYQ010000557.1 GCA_937858875.1 uncultured Lautropia sp.
CCAGGCCGAACCACGAGCTGGCGTCGTAACCCGGCACGCCCGCTTCGGCGACGGTCGGCACGTCGGGCAGCGACGGCGAGCGGTTCGCGCTGGTAACGGCGAGCGCACGCAGTTTGCCGGCCTTGATGTGCGGCATCGCCGACGGCAGGTTGTCGAACATGACCGAGACGGTGCCGGCCAGCAGGTCGGTCACCGCCGGCGCGCTGCCGCGGTACGGGATGTGGACCATCTCGGTGCCGGTCATCGTCTTGAACAGTTCCGCCGACAGGTGGATCGAAGTGCCGTTGCCCGACGACGCGTAGTTGATCTTGCCCGGGTTCGCCTTCAGCAGCGCGATCAATTCCTGGATCGATTCGGCCTTGACCGACGGATGCACGACGACGACGTTCGGAACCATCGCGAACAGCGTGACCGGCGCGAAGTCCTTGCGCGGCTCGAAGTTCAGCTTGCTGTACAGCGACTCGTTGATCGCATGCGTGCCGACCGTGCAGACCAGCATCGTGTAGCCGTCGGGGGCGGCCCTGGCGACGGCCTCGGCGCCGATGTTGCCTCCGGCGCCTGCGCGGTTGTCGGCGATCACCGACTCGTCCCAGGCCTTGTGCAGTTCGGCGGCGATGATGCGGCCGATGATGTCGGTCGTGCCGCCCGCCGGGAACGGGATGACGAAGCGGATCGTCTTCGTCGGCCACTTGTCCTGGGCTACGACAAGGCGCGAGGCAGGCAGCAGTGCGCCTCCGGTGGCGGCGACAGCGGCAAGCGTGAACCGGCGGCGGGAAAAATTGTCATCGGGCATTCGAGCGCTCCTGGTTGAGCGGAGATTCTCTCAAAACCGGAGCGATCGAGATGAAACCGGCACAAAAAAACGCCGGGTTTCCCCGGCGTTCGAGTCCTGCTTCGGCCACCGCCCGAAGGCAGTGGCCACCGGCCGAAGCCGGCTCTTGCTTAGAACAGGTGACGGATACCGACCGCGAAGGCCTTGACGTCGGCGTTCGTGCCGTTCGGGCTGACCTGAGCTTGCGAATAGCGCAGGCCGAACTGGCCGCCGTTGTCGTTGCCCGTCTGGCCGTACGAAGCGTACAGGTTCGTGCGCTTGGACAGCGGGTGCACGTAGGCGATACCCCAGGTATCGGCTTCCGGATCGCCAGCCGAGTCAACTTCCTGGTGGATGTAGTTGACCAGCAGTTCGCCGGTGCCGATCTTCATGCCGGCGCCGATGCCGAAGCCTTCGTGCTCCTGGCTGCCACCACCGGCGGCGAAGTCGGTGTCGGCCATACCGTAGTTGGCCGCGACACGGAACGCGCCGAAGCGATACTGGGCGCCGATACCGTATTGGTTGACTTCGTTGTTGTCGGTGGTGCCGGCAACAGCGGCTTCGAGGTACTGATAGTAGGCCGAGACGGTCAGCGGGCCGTTGGCGTAAACGCCGGACACACCGTAGATGTCGCCTTTGGCGTTACCGACCGTGTCGTCGCCTTCGGTCGTCGCGTACATCGCGCGAATCGTCAGGCCACCCCAGTTCGGGCTGGTGTAGTGCAGGCCGTTGCTGGCACGGGTCGTGATGCCGTTCAGGCCGCCGTGCGCCAAGCCACCAGCGGTGTAGGTCAGCCAGTTACCGAACAGGCCGTAGCCCATGACGTCGGTCGTGCCGGCTGCCGTAAACCCGGGGGTGTAGTCGCGGCCGAGGCGGACTTCACCGAAGCCGCCGGCCAGGCCGACGACTGCGCGACGCTGCCAGAACGAGCTGTCGGCATCGCCGGTGTCCCAGTTCACGCCAGCTTCGATGTTGAACGTGGCACGCAGGCCGCTGCCCAGGTCTTCCGAACCGCGAACACCGAAGCGGCTGGTCGACTGAACGCCCGAGAACACGTTCACGTGGCTGTCGCTGGCGCCGTCGCGGTCGGCCATACCGATACCGGCATCAGCGATACCGTACAGCGTGACGTTCGTTTGCGCCGAGGCAGTCGCGGCAAATGCGCCGATGACGGCCAGCGCAAGCAGGGATTTCTTCATTGATCAATCTCCTAGGTTTCTGGAAATCGACGGCCTCCACGCCGCCGCACCCCCCCGAGCTGGCCTTCGCCACCCCCGGACAGAAGTTGAACGTATTCTCGCCAAATTCACCGGGCCGGCAAAGAAATGGGCCGGATTTCCGGCCCTTTCGGCGAAAAGCTGTCTTAATTCTGCAACAAACCTGGGAGACCACCGGCTTTGGGGCCGGCGGAGAGCCGCCGGTCCGGCTTCCGCTTTCGGAAGCCGGACCGGGCGTCGGCGCCTTGCTCAGAACCGGTGGCGGATACCGACGGCAAACGCCTTCGGCTCCCGGTCGATGCCGGCCGCCGTGGTGTTGCCGACCGAGGTGCCCGCGGCCTGCAGCGCGAAGTTCGCGCCGCCGTCGTTCTCGAGCTGGCCGTACGAAACGTAGAAGTTCGTCCGCTTCGACACCGGATGGACGTAGGCGATAGCGAAGGACTTGGCTTCGGGATCGCCGGCCAGGTCGACTTCCTGCTGGATGTAGTTGAACAGCACTTCGCCGACCCCGACTTTCGCGCCCAGGCCGATGCCCCAGGCTTCGTGCTCGACGCTGCCGCCGCCCGGGAGGTCAGCGTCGGCCATGCCGTAGTTCAGCGCGACGCGGAAGCCGCCGAAACGATACTGGGCACCCAGGCCGTACTGGGATTCGTCGTCGGTGCCGCCCAGGCCGTTGTCGAACTCGAGCGACTGGTAGTAGCCCTGGACCGTCAACGGACCTTTGGCGTAGACACCCGACAGGCCCCAGATGTCGCCGTCGCCGGACGGGCGCGTCACGTCGTCGGCTTCGCCGGTGGCATACATCGCGCGCAGCGTGAAACCGCCCCAGTTCGGGCTCATGTAGTGCAGGCCGTTGCTGGCCCGGGTCTGCACGCCGCCGTTGTTGGTGTAGGTGCGCCAGTTGCCGAACAGGCCCATGCCCATGACGTCTGTGCTGCCCACCGACGAGTAGCCGGGCGTGTAGTCGCGCCCGAGGCGAATCTCGCCGAAGCTGCCGGCCAGGCCGACGACGGCGCGACGCGCCCAGAAGCTGGTGCCGTTGCTTGCAGCACCGGTGTCGAAGTCGACGCCGCTTTCGATATTGAAGATTGCGCGCAGTCCGCTGCCGAGGTCTTCGCTGCCGCGGATGCCGAAACGGCTCGTCGACTGCACGCCCGAGAACACATGGACCGCGTTGTCGCTGCCCTGGACGTCGGTGTCGGCCATCCCGATGCTGGCGTCGGCGATGCCGTACAGCGTGACGTTGGTCTGCGCGGCGACGGCGCCGGAGAACGCGCCGAGCACGGCCAGAGTGAGGAGGGATTTCTTCATTTGAGGCTCCTGGTTTCGTAGGTTCGACGGATCGTTGTCGATGAGCGCCTTGCGACCGACGGGGTCGACAGGCGACGGGCTCAATTTATGTGTGTTGTGTTACAACACGTCGCGAAGGGCACCCCGGCGCGCCAGTGCGGTGCGGAGTGTTGTTGCCGTGCAACATGCGAGGTTGAAGATGAACGATGGCCGGATGAATGGAGACCTGCGTCGCCTTTCGCCCCTCGATGGGGTACTGGCCGGACTGGGGCGCGCGCTGGCCACCTTGACCGACTCTCTGCCCGGTGCCCGCCCGAATCCGGCGGCCACGATGGTCGACGATGGCCCGGCCGACCCGCAGGCACGCAAGCTCTCCGGGGCGTTGATGCGCGTGAATCACGTGGGCGAAGTTTGCGCGCAGGCGCTGTACGAAGGGCAGGCCGCGAGTACGCGCGATCCGGTGCTGGCCGAGCAGTTCCGCCGTGCGGCGCAGGAAGAGGGCGATCACCTGGCCTGGACCCGCCTGCGGATCGACGAACTGGGCACGCATCCGTCGCTGCTGAACCCGCTGTGGTACGCCGGCGCCTTTACGCTGGGCTTGCTCGCCGGCCGCAGTGGCGACCGCGTCAGCCTCGGTTTCATGGCCGAGACCGAGCGGCAGGTCGAAGAACACCTGGCGAGCCATCTCGATCGCCTGCCGGCCGACGACCTCCGCTCGCGCGCGATCGTCGATCAGATGAAGGAAGACGAGATCCGCCATGCGGAGGAGGCGACCCGGCTCGGCGGGGCCGACCTGCCCGCGCCGGTGCGCGGCGCAATGAAGCTGGCCGCGCGAGTCATGACGACGACGGCGCACTACATATAGATCGGCAGTCGATCATCGGCAGTCGATCGTCCCTCAGGCGTCTTCGACGATTTCCCAGCCGGTCGTGAGTTCCGCTGTCTTCGCCAGCATGATCGAGGCGGAGCAGTACTTGTCGTGCGACAGCTTGATTGCCCGCTCGACGACGTTCGGCTTGAGGCCGCGGCCTCTGACCACGAAGTGGAAGTGGATCCGCGTGAAGACCTTCGGGTCGGTCTCCGCGCGTTCCGACAGCAGCCGAACTTCGCAGCCGCGAACGTCCTGGCCGCTCTTGCGCAAGATCACCACGATGTCGTAGGCCGAGCAGCCGCCGGTGCCCAGAAGCACCATCTCCATCGGCCGCGGGCCGAGATTGCGGCCTCCGCCGTCTGGCGCGCCATCCATGACTACTGCGTGGCCGCTGCCGGTTTCGGCCACGAAACTCATGCCGGCGTCGGGACCGGTCCACCTGACCGTACATTCCATCGAATCGACTCCTCGAGGCGAGCCGTGCATTGTAG
>CALLYQ010000558.1 GCA_937858875.1 uncultured Lautropia sp.
CCCGCCGCGCCCGCTCGACCATCTGTCGCTGGTCGCGCTGTCCGACGTGTTCTTTCCGAGGATCTATCTGCGCGCGCCGCAGATCGCACCGGCCGGCACGATCACGATGACGACGACGCTGCACGCCGACGCCGCCACGTTGGCGCGGCAGGGCACCCGGCACCTGCTTGCCCGTGCACAGGGGCAGCGCTTCGGCGGTGGCTTTTTCGACCAGGTCTCCGGCATCTGGGGCGAAGACGGCGCGCTGCTGGCCAGCAGTCACCAGACGGTTTATTTCAGGTAGTCGATTCCGGCGACGATCCAGGGATTGCGGGGAGGCAGGAATCGATGCGGTACGAACTGACCGACCTCAGGCTTTTCATGGCGATCGCGCAAGCAGGAAACCTGTCGACGGGCGCCTCGCAAGTGCACATCACCGCGTCGTCGGCCAGCTACCGGTTGAAGAACCTCGAGCATGCGCTGGGTACGCCGCTGTTCACGCGCAGCGCCCGCGGCATGGAGCTGACTCCGGCCGGCGAAGCGGTCCTGGCCCACGTGCGCGAACTGTTCGAAGGCATCGAGCGCATGCATGGCGATGTCAGCGGCTTCACGACAGGGCTGAAGGGGCATCTACGGCTGATGGTCAACAGCAGCGCGAGAAGCGGCCTGATCATGCCGGCGCTGGGGCGCTTTCTCATTCTTCATCCCGACGTCGACATCGATATCGAGGAGCGGCCGAGCGACGCCATCCCTCCGGCGATCGCCGCGAGGGAGACGGATGTCGGCATCTTTGCCGGCCCGACGCTTCATCCCGGCATCGACGTCCACCCCTATGCGCTGGACCGGCTGGTTCTGGTTTCGCCGGCCGACCATCCACTTGCGCGCGAGCGCGAGATCAGGTTCGGCGCGGCACTCGAGTTCGACTTCGTCTGCATGAGCCGCAGCAGCAGCAACTTCCTGTTCCTGCGCGACGTCGCGCAGAAGACGGGCGGACCCCTGCGTGCGCGGGTGCACGCACATAGCTTCGAAGGCGTGCTGTCGCTGGTCGATGCCGGGGTCGGTGTGGCCCTCGTGCCGCTGAGCGTCGTCGATGCGTCGCCGAACCCGAGAGGCATCTCGACGATTGCGCTCGCCGAGCCCTGGGCGATCCGCGAACTCAACCTGGCTGTCCGGAAAGATGACCGTCTGCCGTTCTTCACCCGCGCCTTCGTGCAGTTCATGCTCGAAGATCCAAGGGCGGCGATGACGCGGGAAACCGGCCTGTAGCGCCCTGGCCGGAACCGACGTTCGAATTCGTTCAAGCCTTCGTTCGATTCTTTCGGATGGTCACGGGCGCGCCCTCTCTCTAGACTTCGCAGCCATCGGTTCCTGATCGACGGCCGGCTTCCGGCAAGTCCGATCCAGCCACGATGCAGCGACGGCTGCCGCGTTTCCGCGTTGCCGCCTTTTTTCCGAGAGAGACCATGCAGCTCCAGGACAGCCTCTACGACCTGTTCCGCCTGTTCGCGGACGATTTCCGGACGAACCCGTTTCTTGCCGTGCCCGGCAGGCTCGCCGTGGCATGGGATGTGCCGAACGAGCTCAGCTTCGGCGACACGCTGTCCCGCGTCGACGAACTGCGCGCGCAGTACGCGGCCCAGGGCCTTCGCGAAGGCGACCGTGTCGCGCTGGCCTTCGAGTCGCGGCCCGAATTCGTCTGCCATTACCTGGCGCTGAACGGCCTGGGTGTCTGCGTGGTGCCGCTGAACACCGATCTGGCGGTCAGCGAGCTGTCGTACCAGCTCGGACACGCGCAATGCAGCGCCGTGCTCGGGCTGCCGTCGCTGCACGAACTGCTTGCCCGATCGATCGAGGCCACCGGCCGATCGATCCCGTTGAGTGTCGGTGGTCCTGAAGCCCTGGGCAAGCCTTGGCGTCCCGACGGCGGCATCGCCATTGAATTCGACAAGCCGGTCAATCGTCTCGCGGCAATCCTCTACACGTCGGGCACGACCGGCAGGCCGAAGGGCTGCGTGCTGACCAACGTCTACGTGCAGGAGGCCGCCGCGTACAACCTGCGGCTGCCGGAGCACCTCGCGTTCCGGATGGGTACCGAGCGGCAGATGAACCCGCTGCCGCTTTATCACATGAACGCGATGGTCAACACGTTGGGCTCGGCCATCGTGACCGGCTCGTGCTACGTGATGTCGGGCCGGTTCAGCGCGACGAACTGGTGGAACGACATCGCCGACACGAAGGCCACGCGATTCAAGTACCTCGGCATCATGATCCCGGCCCTGCTGGGACAGCCGGAGTCGGAGCGCGACCGGGACTCGGGCGTGCGGGTCGCGTTCGGCGCGGGCGTGGATCCGGCGCTGCACGAACGCTTCGAGCAGCGTTTCGGCATCCCGCTGATCGAGGTCTGGGGCATGACCGAGACCGGTCGCTTCATGTGCGTCGATCGCGAGCCTCGCCGGATCGACACGCGGGCCTGCGGGCGTCCGCTGCCGGGCCTGCAGGCCAAGGTCGTCGACGATGCGGGCCAGGACGTTCCCGATGGAACCGTCGGGGAACTGGTCGTGCGCCACAGCGAGGAGAACCCGCGCTACGGCTTCTTCAGCGGCTACCTCGGCGATCCCGAGGCGACCGAGGCGGCCTGGGCCGGCGGCTGGTTCCACAGCGGCGACCTGTGCACGCGCTCGGCCGATGGCTTGTTCACCTTCGTCGATCGCAAGAAGAACATCGTGCGGCGCAGCGGCGAGAACATCTCGAGCGCCGAAGTCGAAGCGGTGCTGGCGGCTTGCCCGCTGGTCAAGCAGGTCGCCGTGATGGCCGTGCCGGATGAAATGCGCGACGAGGAAGTGCTGGCCTGCGTGGTGCCTGCCGGAGAACACGAGCGCGACCGCTCGCTCGCACTGGCCCTGCACCAGTTCGCCGCCGAGCGGCTGGCCTACTACAAGCCGCCCGGCTGGGTCTGCTTCGTCGACGAGTTGCCGATCACCGGCACGCAGAAAGTGCAGAAGCACCGGATCTTCCCCGATGGATTCCGCCCCGATCTGCCCGGCCTGCACGACCTGCGCGACCAGAAGCGCTGGAAGAAATGAATACCGGCGCCAGCGCCGAATTCCTCAGCTGATCGAACCAAGCCCAGGAGGCACACATGACCGAAGCGAACCCCGGCACCCAAGCCAGCCCCAGCCGACCTTACGGCCGGGACGATCGATATCACCTGCAGCACGTCCATCTGTTCGCTTCGAACATCGACGAGACGATCGCGTTCTACACGAAATGGTTCGACGCCCGGGTCGTCTGGGACGGCGACTACGGCGGCGCGCGCAATGTCTTCATGAAGATCGGCATCGGCGCGATGCATTTGTACGAGCAGCCGCCTCGCGACCTCGGCCGTAACGCCGTCCACCACCTCGGTTTCCAGGTGGTCGGGCTGCGCGATCTGTACGACCGGATGAAGGCAGCCGGTGTGGATCTGCCCAACCCGCCGCGCGAACTTTTCGGCGGCGGCTATTTCATGGTCAAGGCGCCGGACGACGTACTGCTCGAAGTGTTCGAAGCCGGTGCGCAGCGCGATCCGGCCGTGCGCGAGTACTACGGGCTCGGCACCGAAGACTGACTGACGAAACCAATCAAGGAGGAACCCCCCATGCGAATCAAGCATCTTCTCGCGGCTGCCGCGCTGGTCGGCAGCAGCCTGGCCGCGGGCCAGGACTATCCGAGCCGGCCGGTCTCGCTGGTCGTCCCGGCCAACGCGGGCGGCGGCACCGACATCGTGGCCCGCGTGCTGGCCGAGGAGTTCTCGAAGCGGCTGAACCAGAGCTTCGTCGTCGAGAACAAGGGCGGCGCTTCCGGCATGATCGGCACACAGATTGTGGCCCGGGCCAAGCCGGACGGCCATACGCTGCTTTTCGCCTATTCCGCGCCGATCTACTACGCCCGGCACATGTTCGCGAAAGTGCCCTACGATGTGAAGCGCGATCTCGCCGTCATCTCCGAAGTGGCGGCGAACAATCTGATCATCGTCGTCAACGACAAGGTGCCGGCGAAGAACATGAAGGAGTTCATCGCCTGGGCCGAGCAGGGCAGGGGCAAGCTGAACTATGGATCGATCGGCATCGGGTCGGCCGGGCATCTGGTCAGCGCCTACCTGAACGAGTCGCGAAAACTCCAGATGACGCATGTGACCTACAAGAGCGAAGCGCCGTTCGGGCAGGATCTCGCCGCCGGCATCGTGCCCTGGGGCGTCGGCACGCTGGCGCCGATGCTCCCGCACCTCACGTCCGGCAAGGTGAGGGCGCTGGCCGTGCTCGCCGACGAGCGCCTGCCGGGCCTGCCCGACGTTCCGACGATGAAGGAAGAGGGCTTCGACGATCCCGAGTTGCAGCGTTCGATGACCTGGTTCACGCTGTCGGCGCCAGCCGGCACGCCGCAGTCGATTCTCGATCTGCTGGAAAAGCATGTCCGCGAGATCGCGCATTCGGATGCGATGAAGGAACGCTTCGATTCGCTCGGCCTGGCTCCGGTCGGTGGCGGCGCCGAGGATTTCCTTCGCAACTACGAAGCCACCGATCCGATCATCGAGCGCCTGGTCGAGATCTCTGGCGCGAGGAATGAGTGATGAATACGACCGATAGATCGCACCCGCAAGGCGCTGCGGATGTTCGAGACGCCGCAGAAGCCGGCTTCCCGGCCGAGCGCTATCCGTACG
>CALLYQ010000559.1 GCA_937858875.1 uncultured Lautropia sp.
GAGCTTCGCGGCGACAGTGCTTGCTTGCCGCTTTCAGCTCGACGGGACCTGCTGGCGGGTGTTCGGCAAGAACGCCGTCGCCAGTCCCAGCACGGGCAGGAAGGACACGGCGTGGTAGACCCAGACGATTCCGCGGGTGTCTGCCAGCTGACCGAGGCCGGCAGCCCCGATACCGCCGATGCCGAACATCAATCCGAACATGACGCCGGACACCATGCCGACGCGGCCGGGTACGGCCTCCTGCGCATAGACCACCAGCGCGGCAAAGGCCGACGACATCACCAGGCCCACCGCGATCGCGAGCACGGCGGTCCAGAAGAGGTTTGCGTAAGGCAGTGCGAGAGCGAACGGGGCCACGCCGAGGAACGACACCCAGATGACCGCCTTGCGACCGATTCGATCCCCGACCGGGCCGCCGGCGAAGGTCCCTGCGGCGACAGCCGCCAGGAACAGGAACAGGAACATCTGGCTGTCTTGCACCGCGAGGCCGAAACGCTCGATCAGGTAGAAGGTGAAGTAGTTGGTGAACGCCGCGATGTAGACGAACTTCGCGAACATCAGGATGGCTACGACCGCAATGGCCCGGATCACGGCGGCTCGGCCAAGGCCCTGTCCCTGCTTGCTGGCCAGCCCCTTCAGCTGCGCCTGGCCGTGCCGCAGGTTCCACTTCGTGATGCGCCACAGCACCCAGATGGCGCCCGCCGCGGCCAGCATGAACCAGGCGATGGCGGATTGCCCATGCGGGATCACGATGGCCGCGGTCAGCAGCGGTCCGATGGCGGACCCTGTATTGCCCCCCACCTGAAACGTCGACTGCGCGGTTCCGAAGCGTCCGCCGGAAGCGAGCCGGGCAACGCGCGATGCCTCGGGATGAAATGTTGCCGAACCCACGCCGATCACCGCTGCCGCCAGAAGCAGCAGGGGATAGCTGCCTGCGCTGGCCAGCAACGCGATGCCCAGCAGCGTGACCGCCATGCCGCAGGGCAGCAGGTAGGGCATCGGGTGCTTGTCGGTGTACAGGCCGACCCATGGCTGGAGCAAGGATGCGGTGACCTGATAGACGAGCGCGATCATTCCGATCTCGCCGAAGCTCAGCGCGTAATCCGCCTTCAGCAAAGGGAAGACGGCAGGCAGCATCGCCTGGATCAGGTCGTTGAGAAGATGGGCAAGCGCTGCCGCACCGACGATGCGCAGGACGAAGCCCTGCGGCTTCTGCGCGGAAGGGAATGTCCCGGGCGTCCCGAGGCTGGCGGTCCTGGTCGTCATGATCGCGAGAGGGAGAAGCGTCGGGGTCTTGCGGAATCGCGCCCCGTCACGGCAAACCGCGGAGTCTAGGGTGGCGGCCAGGGTCCTTCTCTCGCCAATCGGCCAAGACCTGTAGAGTTTCTGCCATGGAGCGATCGGCCACTGCCAGGCATTTGCACTTTCACGATCTTCCGCGCCGCCTGATGGCGATGGAAAACCGCTGGCCTGCCGGCAGCTCGACCGGCTGGCATTCCCATCCCAGGGCTCAACTGCTCTACGCGACCGAGGGCGTGATGATCGTTCATTCCGAGGCCGGTTCCTGGGTGGTTCCCCCGAACCGCGCCTTGTGGATGGTGGCAGGGCTTCGCCACAACGTGATCATGTCGGGCGACGTGCTGATCCGCACCGCCTACGTCGATGCCGAGGCGATCACGCGCCTGCCGAGGGCAAGCTGCGTCATCAACGTCTCGCCCTTGCTGCGCGAACTCCTCGTCGAAGCCGTGCGCATTCCGGCAAGCGGCAAGCTATCGCCGCGAGACAGGCGCCTGATCGCCTTGCTGATCGACGAACTGCGGGTCTCCAGCACCGTGGCGCTCCACCTGCCCATGCCTGGCGACGCCAGGCTACGCCGTATCTGTGATGCACTGATCGAACGGCCCGATGACCGGAAAGGCGCATCGGCCTGGGCAGAAACGATCGGCGTGGGCGAGCGCACGTTCCAGCGAATGTTCACCAAAGGCACCGGCATGAGCTTCTCGCGGTGGCGGGAACAGGCACGCCTGCTGGCCGCTCTGACCGCCATTGCACGAGGCGACAAGGTGATCGATGTCGCTCTCGGTTGCGGCTACTCGAGCCACAGCGCGTTCACGGCAATGTTCCGGCGCCACTTCGGGGTTCCGCCATCGGCGTTCTACCGATAGCCGCTCGCGGCCGCGCTCGGCAAGCGCGAGGCGTGCGCTCGCTGGCGCGCTTCCTTCGTATCGCTCAGGCCAGGTCGGCCAGGTCGGCCTCCGACGTGAACGCGTCGGCGAAGAACTGGTCCTCGGGGAGTGCGCACCGGGCGGCGAAGTCGCGCTGCGCCGAGTCGACGACGACCGGCGCGCCACAGGCATAGACCTGATGGCCCGACAGGTCGGGAAAATCGGCCATCACCGCCCGATGCACGAAGCCGTCGCGTCCGCTCCAGCCGTCTTCGGGCAGCGCGTCCGATACGACCGGCACGTAGCGGAAATCGGGGATCTCGTCGGCCCACTGCCGGCACAGCGCGTCCATGTACAGGTCCTGCGGCCGTCGGCCGCCCCAGTACAGCGTCATCGGGCGCCGGAGGTCCTTGTGCCTGGCGTGTTCGACGATCGCCTTGATCGGCGCGAAGCCGGTGCCGCTGGCCAGCAGCACGATCGGCAGTTCACTGTCCTCGCGCAGGAAGAAGGTGCCCAACGGCCCCTCGAGCCGCAGGATGTCGCGCTCCTTGATCGGCGGCTCGGTCACGCCGAACAGCGCGTCGGTCAAGCGGCCACCCGGCATGTGACGAAGATGCAGTTCGAGTTGCCCGGCTGCGTGAGGCGCGGTGGCCATCGAGTAGCTGCGCCGCGTGCCATCGCGCAGGATCAGCTCGACATACTGGCCGGCCAGGTACTGCAGGCGCTCGCTCGCCGGCAATTGCAGCTTCACGCGGGCCACGTCGGGCACCAGCCGTTCGATCGACGCGATCCGGCACGGCATCTTGCGCACCGGGATGTCGGCCGCGCCGGCCACCAGCCGGCTCTCGATCGTCAGATCAGCCGTGATCGTCGAACAGCACATCAGTGCGACGCCCTGCGCAGCCTCGACCGCATTCAGCGCGTGGTCCGAATGCGCGCCCATCTCCACGCTGCCTTCCAGCACCTTCGACTTGCACGACCCGCAGGCACCGTTCCGGCAGCCATAGGGCAGGATCACGTGCTGGCGCAGCGCGGCGTCGAGCACGGTTTCGCCGGGCTCGACGGTGAACTGGCGGCCGCTGGGCTGGACGGTGACGGTGACGGACATTTGCGGGATAGGGCTCCGGAACGGATGTGCGCGGCGCGCGATCGGCAGCGCGCCTGCGCGAACGGGACGGCGCTCGCGAGGCGAAGCGGCCGAACGCTTATTATCGCCTGCGGCGCCAGGCGCCCGCCGCCATGCCCATGCGCGCGGGACCTGGCAGCTCCCCCACCACAGTCCCGCCGTTTCGCCACGGCGATCCGCATCGATGCAAACGACGATCCGAGCGCTGCCCGCCGACGATGGAAGCACGAAGGAGCACGGCCGCCGCCCGGCTGCCGCTGCCCGGCGCCGGCGGCGGCGCCCCGGACCGGCGGGTGTCCGGCCTCTGGCGATGCGTCGCGCGGTTCGACCGGCTTCGCTGAACCTGCGTGCATCGAACACCCGTGACGGCGCCGGTCCCGTCGTGCGATTCGCCCGCGTCGCAGTGAACCGCGGCCAGGCGAGGTCGCTATCGACGAAGACGGCTTCGATCGGGTCCCGCGGCCGGGCGGACTCGATACGCGGCCGGGCGCGACCGCGGCTTGGAAGCCTGCTTCGAACCACGGCGCGCGCACAGTCGTCGGCTTCAGCGAACGGCCGGCTGCTACGCAAGCCGCGACTGCTGATCGTCGGCTGCGGCGACGTCGGTCTTCGCCTGCTCCGCAAGCTCGCGCCACGACTGGCGG
>CALLYQ010000560.1 GCA_937858875.1 uncultured Lautropia sp.
ACAACTCGCTGTCGCCGCGCCTGACCGTCGGCCGGATCGTCGGCGAGGGGCTCGAGCTGCATCGGCCCGAGCTGAGTGCCGATGAGCGTCGCGACGCCGTCGTCGCGGTGCTCGAGGAAGTCGGACTCGACGCTTTGGCGATGGACCGCTATCCGCACGAGTTCTCCGGCGGCCAGCGCCAGCGGATCGCGATCGCTCGGGCCGTCGTGCTCGAGCCCGACCTGCTGGTTCTCGACGAGCCGACTTCCGCGCTCGACGTGTCGGTGCAGCGTCAGGTTCTACGGTTGCTGGCTTCGCTGCAGCGCCGCCACGGGCTCAGCTACATCTTCATCACGCACGACCTGGCGGTCGTCAGGGCGATGGCCCACCGGGTCATCGTGATGAAGGACGGCGAAGTGGTCGAATCCGGCGAGGCCGACGAACTGTTCGCTGCACCGCGCGCCGACTACACGCGGATGCTGTTGGCGGCGAGCCTCGACCACGAGATCGCCGGCGCGCGGCCGGCGGGCTGATCACGAGGTCGGCGGGCCCGCGCGGGCAACCTCCAGCTGCGCTGGTTTCGTCGAAGAAGTCGCCAGCTCAGGTAAAAGCCGCCAGCTCAGGTATAAGCGGCCAGCTCAGGTGCGCTTGCCGGCCCGCTGCGCCGGCGCCGCCGGTTTGCCGCCGGTGCGCAGTGGCGCAGCAGCGGGCTGCTTGCGCTGGGTCGCCGGGCGTGCCCCGGACTTGGCGGCCGGGCGAGCCTCGCTACGCCCCACCGGCGTCTTTGCGGTCGTCTTCGGTGCTGCCGCCTTCGGCGCCGCGGCCGCGCGCGAGCCGGATCGGGATCGGGCTGCACGCGCAGTGTTGGCCGCGGGCTTCTTCGGCCGCGCAGCGGGCCGCGGTTCGGCGCGTTCGGCGACCGCCGGACGGGCGGCTGCCGGGGCGACGACTTCCTCTCGCAGCACTGCGCGCATCACGCGCGGCTCGTCGCTCTGCGCGACCACGCGGCGCTGGCCGTTCTCGTTGGTCAGCATCGTCTGCACGCTGGCCTGGCGCACGAGCAGCCGCGCGCCGCGCGGCGCGACGGCCTTCTTCAGCCCATTGAGCTCGCGCAGGCTGGCGACCGTGGTGCCGTAGCGGCGGGCGATCGAAGTCAGCGAGTCGCGCGGTCGCACGAGGTGATAGACGGCAGGGCGCTCGACGAGTTCGTAGACGCGCGGCCCGTCGAAGTCCTCGATCGCGACGCCGTCGATGGCGCCAAGATGCGGACTGAGGATCCGCGTGCCGGCGAGGATCTTGCGCCCGGCCTTCAGGCCGTTGGCTTCGCGCAGTGCCGCGACGGTGATTCCGCCGCGCCGGGCCAACGATTCGAGCGTGTCGCCGGACTTCATCGTGTACGGCTGCCAGGTGGCGAAGGCGCGGTTCTCCCGGCCATGACGTTCGACGGCATCGATGAAGGCGTCGACGCGGTCGGCCGGCAGCTTGATCTGGCTGTTGCGGCTGGCGGAGATCACCGGGCGGTTGTGCGCCGGGTTCAGCGCGACGAACTCCTTGACCGTCATGCCGGCGAAGCGCGCGGCCAGTTCGAGATCGATCGGCCGCGTTTTCTCGATCGTGACGAAGTAGGGCTGGTTCGGCAGTTCGGGCAAGGCGACGCCGAGCGCGTCGGCGCGCAGCACGATGTGCTTGAGCGCGATCAGCTTGGGCACGTAGTGCCGTGTTTCGGCCGGCATTCTCAGCGACAGGTAGTCGGCAGGCAGGCCGCGCGCCTTGTTGTTCCTGATGGCTCGGCCGACTGCACCTTCGCCCCAGTTGTACGAGGCCAGCGCGAGGAACCAGTCGTCGCCGTGCATCGCGTAGATCTTCTGCAGGTATTCGAGCGCGGCCTGCGTGGACTTGACGACGTCTCGGCGATTGTCCACCCACCAGTTCTGGTCGAGGTTGTAGGCGCGGCCGGTGGACGGGATGAATTGCCACAGGCCGGCGGCCTGTGCGTGCGACAGCGCGACCGGGTTCATCGCGCTCTCGACGAAGGGCAGCAGCGCCAGTTCGGTCGGCATGCCTCGCTTCTCGATTTCCTCGACGATATGGAACAGGTAGCGTCCGCCGCGCTCGAACATCCGTTGCAGATAGTCGGGCTTCGACAGGTAGAAGCGCTCCTTCTCCGCCACGAGCGTGGTGTCGAGCTCGGGCATCGCGAACCCGTTGCGGATCCGCTCCCACAGGTCGCCCGGGGCAGCCGCCTCGTCGCGGCCGGTCCACTTCGGACGGCTGTCGTCGGTTCCGTAGCCTGCAACCGCCGTGGCTGCCGGTTCGGCCGCTTGGGCGGGCGTGGCGGCAACCGGCTCGGCGAGCGCACCGGCTTTCGATGCGGGTTCGTCCGACGGACTCAGCGTCGAGCAGCCTGCGCCCAGGAGAATCGCGCCCAGGACAAGCGGCAGGCGGGTGCGCGTACGAGTGGCGACCACGCGGGCCGAATGAAGAAAGCGCTGCAAGGGTGGCCCCTAAGCGTATGATCGAAAAAGAAAAGCCGGATCGCGCGATCCTAAGCGAGGCCTTCAGCGGGGTCAAGCGGCGCCTGTCGGTCCGACCGTCGGTGCTGCCCGCTTCGGCGCCGGCCGGTCTCCGACATGCCGGGCTGCGAGCGCTCACGCGGCTCGGTAGAATGCCTGGTGCCTCGAGTGCCTCTTTGCATCGAAGACCGCATGATCGGGCGCGCGAAGCCCGCATGGAGCCTCGCTCGATGAAGATGAACGAATCGCCGGAGATTGCCCGATTTCCTGCCGATCCCTGGCGCAACTGGCTGGCATCGTCGGCGGGCCGCTATGTGCTGGATTGGGAGCAGGCCCAGTTCGATTCGGCGGTCGTCGACCTGTTCGGGTATCACGCGCTGCAATGCGGGCTGCCCGAGCTCGACGCGCTGCGCGAGAACCGGATGCCGCACCGTTTCCGTGCCTGCGTGCCCGACGACGAAGGCGCGAGCCGGCGCGTCGACCTGTGGCTTGACCGCTATGGAGCGCTGCCCCTGGACACGCAGTCGCTCGACCTGGTCGTGCTGCCTCACGTGCTCGAGTTCGCCGAGGACCCCCACCAGGTGCTGCGCGAAGTCGACCGGGTGCTGCGGCCGGAGGGCAGGGTCATCGTTTCGGGTTTCAATCCGGTGAGCCTGTGGGGTGCGCGCCAGATCGTCGGCCGGCCGCTCGGACGTCCGTTCCTGCCCGGCGACAACCAGTTCATCGGGCTGCCGCGGTTGCGCGACTGGTTCAAGCTGCTCAGCTTCGAGATGGAGCACGGCCGCTTCGGTTGTTATCGGCCACCGTGCCGCAGCGAGAAGTGGCTCGAGCGCACGCGATTCTTCGAGTCGGCCGGCGATCGCTGGTGGCCGATCTGCGGGGCCGTCTATTTCGTGTCGGCCGTCAAGCGCGTCTGCGGCATGCGACTCGTCGCGCCTGCGCTCGAGCGCAGCCGGCGCTTGCGCCGTCCGGCCGTCGCGGTGGTCGCGCCGCGCCGCGTGCGCGAGCGGCAGCTCGCGGCTCGGCGGCACTCGCCGTTGCGATAGATCCCGGCCGCTCAGTCGCGATAGATGTACGCCCGCGACATCGGGAGCGGACTGACGGCCGAGTGCTCGCCAGGCACCGGTTTGATCGCCTGCAGCTGGTAGATGTTGACCCAGTTCTGCGCGAACGCGTGCGCGCATCCGGCCAGGTAGACGCGCCAGATCCGCGCGCGCCGTTCGCCCGCCAGTTCGGTCAGCCGGGCCAGGTTGCGCTCGAAGGCGTCGGACCAGAAGCGCAGCGTGCGGGCGTAGTGCCGGCGCAGCGACTCGGCATCGGTGAGTTCGAAACCGGCCGCCGACAGCTCGCGGATCGCGAGCGACACATGGGGCAGTTCGCCGTCGGGGAACACGTAGCGGTCGATGAAGTTGCCGGCGCCCATGCCCACGGCGCGGCTGTCGG
>CALLYQ010000561.1 GCA_937858875.1 uncultured Lautropia sp.
TCAGGGCTTCGATTATCGCTTGTCCTTCGCCAGCAGCTTGCCGAGGTGCTCCTCGAGCACGACGGCGTTGTTGAAGCGGGTCTCGTGCGCGCCGTAGAGCAGCGTCACGCGACGATGCTTGCGCAGCTCGTCGACCACCGACTTGACGGCTTCTGCGTTGTCGCGCAACTCCGCCTCGTAGCGTTCGCGAAAGTCGTCCCAGCGATCGGCTTCGTGGCCGAAGGCTTTTCGCAGCTCGTCCGACGGCGCGATCTCCTTCGCCCACAGGTCGACGCGCGCCTTGTCCTTCGCCAGGCCGCGCGGCCACAGCCGGTCGACGAGGACACGGAAGCCGTCGCCATCGGACGGAGCGTCGTAGACGCGTCGGGTTTCGAGTTTCGTCATCGCGAGTATCCCGGCAAGAGCATCACCTCCGATGGTACGCGCGAGCTCCGACCCGGCAGTTCGCGATCTCTGGACGAGCGCGGGCATCGCTCATAAGATCGACGCAGCCCCGTGCCCCCGAGAAGCATCGGCGGCGCGCGGCACCCCGGCCAGCTCCCGGCTCATGGAGAACGAGATGAGAAGAACGATCAGAACGATGGCCGTCGCGGCGGCAACGCTCGCGCTCGGCGCCTGCGCGCAACTCGGCATCGGCGGCCCCGACCGGGACACCGGCTTCTTCGTGACCAGCGCCGGCTCCGGCAAGGGCGCCGACTTCGGCGGTCTGGCCGGAGCCGATGCGCACTGCCAGAAACTCGCCGCCGCGGCAGGCATGGGCAACCGCAGCTGGCGAGCCTACCTGAGCGCCACCGGTACCGGCGGCTCGCCCGACGTGAACGCGCGCGACCGGATCGGCAAGGGTCCGTGGAAGAACGCCGAAGGCGTCGTCATCGCGAACGACGTCGCCAGCCTGCATGGCAGAAACAATCTGAACAAGAAGACGGCGCTGACCGAACGCGGAAAAATGGTCAATGGCCGTGGCGATACGCCGAACATGCACGACATCCTGACCGGTTCTCAGCCTGACGGCACGGTCTCGGCGGGAACCGCCGACACCACCTGCCGCAACTGGACCAGCAGCGGCGAAGGCAGCGCGATCGTCGGCCACCACGACCGCGTCGGCCTGCGCGACGACGCACCGTCGCGTTCGTGGAACTCCTCGCACCAGACGCGTGGCTGCGGCGACGAGGCGCTGCGCAGCACCGGCGGCGCCGGGCTGCTGTACTGCTTCGCGGCCGACTGAGCGCGTGCGGACGACAATCTCTCGGGCGGCTCACGGCTCGGGCCTCATCGACCACGAGCGCACGCAAAGTGCGAGCTGGAAAGCCGAGTCGACGGGTCACTGGGTACAGGCGCTGTTCGCCGGCCACGACGACGGCGCCGACTGCCCGCTCTTCGATTCGCTGACACAAGCCGCCGGACCGGCGGCTGCCGTTTCCTCGAGTCTTTCGCTGCAGGCACCGTGCCGGCCGCTTGCGCTTGCCCACGGTGATTACGTCTCGCGCTGGGCAACGCTGTTCGACGCCCGCGACCCTCCTCTCTTCCGCTGAATCCCGACTCGACCGTCGCGCCTGGAGGTCCCCGACCCGCAGGCCGGCGCAGTGCTCGATCTCGGCGCCAGTTCGCGCGAGCTCGCGCTCGGTCATCACGAGCAAAGGCTCGGGCTCGGCCACAGCGACCTGAGCGCTGCCGGCCCGCTCGGCCGGCATTTCGAGGCCAGGGCCACCTATGCCCTCCACAGCCACGACAACGGCATCGACGGCGAAATCGAGGAGCTATGGGTCCAAGAGCCGCAGCCTCCCCGCAGGGCTGCAACTGCGCGCCGACGATTTCGTCGAACGCCCGCTGCTGCACCGCGCCTTCCTGGGCGAACTGGCGCCACGGGCGCAGGTGCGCAGCGCCACGCACGCGCGCCAGGATCCGCACCAGATCGAGGCCCGGCTCGCGTCGGCGCTGCCGAGAGTCGCGTCCTGGCAGGCTGTCGGACTAGCCGCGCTGCAGTCGGCGCAGCTTGTCTGCCGTCGCCTGGTCCGCCGGGAAGAACGACTCGAGCGCGATCTCCGACAGCGTCACGTCCAGCGGCGTACCGAAAACGGTCGTCGTGCTGACGAAGGACAGGACGCCGACGTCGGTGCGCAGCCGAAACGGCACGACCACGCCGGCCGGCTCGCGCCCGGCGTCGAGGCCGGCGTCCGCATCAGTATCAGTATCGGCATCGACATGGGCACCGGCGCCGGCACCGCGCGCTGCGTCGCCATTGCCGGAAAACTCGTAGCCGCGCAACTCGCGCAGCAAGTCTACGAGCACCGGATCGGCGCTGAGCTCGACGTCGCGACGCAGCCGCGCCAGCAGATGCGCCCGCCATTGCGGCAGATTCGCGATCCGCGGCGCCAGCCCGAGCGGATGCAGGCTCAACCGCAGCACGTTGATCGGCCCGGCCAGCAGCGACGGATCGACACCGGCGAGCAGTGGCGGCACCGACTCGTTGTGCGCGATCAGATTCCAGTGCCGGTCGATCGCGAGCGCCGCTGTCACAGCGCCCATTCCGGCTTGCGTTCGAGGACGGGAAGCGGATGCCGGTCGGCGCCGATGCGGGGCATGCAGTCGAGCAGCCCCTGCGTATAGGGATGCTGGGCGCGGCCGAGTTCGGAGGCGGCAAGCTCCTCGACGATCCTGCCGGCATACATGACGATGACGCGATCGCAGAAGGAGGAGACAAGCCGCAGATCGTGCGAGATGAAGATCAGGCCCATGCCGCGCTCGCGCACCAGCCGGTCGAGTATGCCCAGAACCTCGAGCTGCACGGTGACGTCGAGCGCCGAAGTCGGTTCATCGGCAATGAGCAGTTCGGGTCCGGCCACCAGCATCATGGCGATCATGGCGCGCTGGCCCATGCCGCCCGACACTTCGTGCGGGTAAAGGTCGTAGACGCGCGCGGCATCCCTGATCTGCACCGCCTCCAGCATGGCGAGCGCGCGCTTGCGGGCCTCGGCCTGGCCGACCTTTTCATGCGTGCGCAGCGTCTCGACGATCTGCCGGCCGATGGTCATCACCGGGTTCAGCGAATATTTCGGATCCTGCAGGATCATGGCGATGCGGTTGCCCCGCAATGCGCGGCGCTGCGCTTGTGTCGCCTACAAAAGGTCGATGCCGTCGAATTCCAGGCGCTCGGCGGAAATCTGCGCATGCGGCGGCGTCAGCCCCATGATGGCGCGGCCGGTCTGCGACTTGCCGGAGCCGCTTTCGCCGACGATGCCGAGCCTTTCGCGCCCGAGGGTGAAGGAGACGCCGCGCACCGCCTCGATCACTCCGGTGCGGGTAGGGAAGCGCACATGCAGGTCCTTGACGGTCAGCAACGCGCTCATTGGCCGCTCCCGCGCGGGTCGAGCGCATCGCGTAAGCCGTCGCCCAGAAGAT
>CALLYQ010000562.1 GCA_937858875.1 uncultured Lautropia sp.
GCTCGGTTTCCCTCCGGTAATCGCGGCCGACGCGCGCCTGCTGATTCTCGGCAGCTTCCCCGGCGAAGCCTCGCTTGCGGCCGGCCACTACTACGCACACCCGCGCAACCTGTTCTGGCCGATCCTCGGCGAGTTGCTCGGCGAGCCGCTGATCGAGTTGCCCTTCGAGCAGCGCTACGAATTCGTGCGTGTGCGCCGGATCGCGATCTGGGACGTGCTGTCGGCCTGCCGGCGCGCCGGCAGCCTGGACAGCTCGATCCGCGACGCGCGGCCCAACGACTTCGCGATCTTGAGGGGGCTCGCGCCTCGCATCGAGCGGGTCCTCTTCAATGGCCAGCTCGCCGGCCGGCACGCGCCCCGGTTCGCCGAGCGAGGCTACGACACGGTGGTGCTGCCGTCGACCAGCCCGGCCTTCGCCGCGATGCCGGCTGCCGCGAAACTCGAAGGCTGGCGGCAGGCGCTGGCGCCGTTCCTGTGAGCGGTCGGCGCCCGTCAACCGATCCGCCGATCACGCTGTCCGAGCAGGACGGCGTGCGCTACCTGCACTTCGGCTCGGAATGGGTGCAGGGCGCGATGGCGATCGGGCGACCCTGGCACATCGAGATCGACTACGTCGCGCAGATGATGGCCTGGCTGTTGTTCCTCGATCCGCCGAAACGGATCCTGCAACTGGGCGTGGGCGCCGGGGCGCTGACCCGGTGGTGCTGGCGCTACCTGCCGCGCACAACGGTCGACGTCGTCGAACTGTCGGAGAGCGTGATTCGCGTCGTGCGCACGCAGTTCGAGTTGCCGCCCGACGATGCGCGGCTGACGGTCCACCACGAAGACGCAGCCCGCTTCGTGGCCGCGCCCGGCGCGGCCGGCCGCTGGGGCGTGATCCAGGCCGACCTCTACGACGCCGAGTCGCGCGGACCGGTCTGCGACAGCCTGGCTTTCTACCGCGACTGCCGCGCCGCGCTCGACCCGGCCGCCGGCGTGCTGGTCGTGAACCTGTTCGGCGAGTACCGCTCGTACCGAAAGAATATCGGCCGGATTGCACGCGCTTTCGAGGGCCGCGTGCTGACGCTGCCGCCGGTGCGGGCCGGCAACGTCGTCGTGCTCGCGTTCACCGGCCCGCGGCTCGAAGTCGGCGCGGCGCGCCTGCGCGCGCGTGCCGCACAGGTGGAACGACGCTGGCGGCTGCCCGCCCTCGGCTGGGCATACGCGCTTCTGGACGACGCTGCCGGCCGTTCGTCCGGAGAGGCAGGAAAGGGAGAGGGCGCCTTGGTAGTGTAAGAGCGTGCGAACGAATCGCCCATGCCCGCCATCCGCGTCTTTCGGTCACGGCCGATCCGCTCTCACGCTCTAGACGATGCCCGCCAGCCCGCCTGCCGTCGACGATCGCGCTTCGTCCGTTGCTTCCGGGACAGGCACGCTGGCGCCGCGCCCCGGCTGCCGCGTCACGATCGACGACCTGCTCCCGTCGCTGCTCGCCGACGGCCTCGTTTCGGCCGATGACGCGGCCGAGATCGGCCGCTACGCGAACCTGTCGCGCGGCGACCAGCACGCGCTGGTCGCGCTCGCGCAACGCAAGCTGCGCTCGCCGGCGACCGGCCGCATGCTCGAGCTCGATGCGCTGTCCTCGTGGTTCGCGAATAAAGTCGGGCTCCCCTACGTTCGCATCGACCCGCTGAAGGTCGACCTGTCGCGCATCGCCGAGGTGATGTCGAGCCAATACGCGACGCGTTTCCGGATCCTGCCGATCGACGTGAAGGGCGGCGAGGTGACGATCGCCACCGCCGAGCCCTGGGCCGTCGACTGGCTCGACGAGCTGGCCGCGCTATTGCGCCGGGAGATCCGCCTCGTCATCGCGAACCCGCGCGAGCTCGAGCGCTACATCGTCGAGTTCTTCACGCTGGCGCGCACCGTGCGCGATGCGCAGAAGAAGGGCGGGGCGGCGGCGCAGAACAACTTCGAGCAACTGGTCGAGCTCGGCCGCTCCGGGCGCAACGTCGACGCGAACGATCGCCACGTCGTCACGATCGTCGACTGGCTGTGGCAGTACGCGTTCGAGCAACGCGCCAGCGACATTCACCTGGAGCCGCGACGCGACACCGGCGCCATCCGTTTCCGCATCGACGGCGTGCTGCACAACGTCTACCAGGTGCCGGCCTCGGTGCTGGCCGCGATGACGAGCCGCATCAAGCTGCTCGGCCGAATGGACGTCGTCGAAAAGCGTCGCCCGCAGGACGGTCGCGTGAAAACGCGCAACGCCGATGGCTGCGAGATCGAGTTGCGTCTCGCCACGATGCCGACCGCATTCGGCGAGAAGCTGGTGATGCGGATCTTCGACCCCGAGGTCCTGGTCAAGGATTTCGCCGAGCTCGGATTTTCCGAAGACGAGCACCGCCGCTGGGACGCGATGACCTCGCGGCCCAACGGGATCATTCTCGTCACCGGCCCGACCGGCTCCGGCAAGACGACGACGCTGTACACGACGTTGAAGCAGCTCGCCAGCGAGGAAGTCAACGTCTGCACCGTCGAAGACCCGATCGAGATGGTCGAGCCCGCCTTCAACCAGATGCAGGTTCAGCACGGCCTGGAACTGGGATTCGCCGAAGGCGTACGCGCGCTGATGCGGCAGGACCCCGACATCATCATGGTCGGCGAGATCCGCGACCTCGAAACCGCCGAGATGGCCGTGCAGGCCGCGCTGACCGGTCACCTGGTGCTGTCGACGCTGCACACGAACGACGCGCCGTCGGCGATCACGCGGCTGCTGGACCTCGGCGTCGCGCCGTTCCTGCTGAAGTCGACGCTGCTCGGCGTGATGGCGCAACGGTTGGTGCGGACCTTGTGCGACAAGTGCAAGGCGGCCGGCGATCCTGTGTCTGACAAAGATTGGTCGGCGCTGATCCGTCCGTTTCGTGCGTCGCGGCCGGTGCGTGGCTGGCGTCCGGTGGGCTGCCTGGAGTGCCGGATGACCGGCTATCGCGGGCGCACCGGTTTATATGAACTGCTCACACTCGACGAGGGGTTGCGCGCATTGATCAACGACAAGCCGGATCTCGATGCGATCCGGCGGCATGCGATGAAGGGTGGGCTGAGGCCGTTGAGGTTGGCGGGAGCGCAGAAGATCGCGGCGGGGGTGGCGACGGTGGAGGAAGTCCTGAGGGCCGCTCCGCCGATTGACGGGTGAAGAACTTTGTCCGCAGGTTCGGATTCCTTGGCGATAAGTGGAATGTCGGAAGCGCAGTACGTGGCGGAACAAGTCGATCAGGCTTGATGGTGGAAGTGTTTGCATTTCGATGCGGCGATTATGTAATGCATTCCCCAGCATATAATCAGAGGATACAGCGCCGTGCGAATTGTAGCGCCGTTCCGACGTGGCGCCGTTCCGACGTCGTTCAATACAAGC
>CALLYQ010000563.1 GCA_937858875.1 uncultured Lautropia sp.
AGCTCGTCGAACGTCGCCTGCGCCTCGGCGAGCCGGGCGGCGACGGTTGCCTCGGTCCGTGCGGCGTCCTGCGCGGCCCGGTCGCGCTCGGCGACGGCAGCTACGCGAACTTCTGCGCCTTCGGTCGGCGGCTCGAATCCTGGCTGCTCGAACGCGGTGCCGCGCCGCTATGGGAGCGGATCGACGTCGACGGCGCCGACACGGCAGCACTGCGGCGTTGGGACGAAGCGCTGCTCGCGCTCGCCGAGGCGGATACGGCAGTCCGTGCGGTGGCGAGGTCCGGCGCTTTCGCAGCCGTGGATGCGGGCATCGGCGGCGTCGATCTCGGTGTCGACTCGCTGGCTTCCGGCATCGATTCGCTGGCTCCCGGCATCGACTCGGTGACTGCCGTCGGCCTCGACGGCTTGCCCTGGGCCGACGGCCAGATCGCGAACATCGGCGATTCGCCTGCCGACGGCTCGCCGTTCCGGTCCTGGCGGCTGGTTTCCCGCGAGCCGATGAATCCCGGCAGCGTCGGTGAGCCGATCCTGCGCCTGGTCTTCGAACCGGTTCAGACGGCCAACGAGCCCCCGGTGAGCGCCAAGGCCGCGACGACCGGCAAGGCAGCGACGGCCAAGTCCGCGGCGACCGGCAAGGCAGCGACGGCCATCAAGACCGGGTCGTCGACAGCACCCGGCTGGCAACCAGGCGACCTCGCGCAGCTTCGGATCCCCGCCGCAGGGGTACCGGTGCTGCGCGATTACTCGATCGCCTCGCTGCCCGACGAGCGCCGGATCGAACTGTTCGTGCGGCTGCAGCGAGACGACGCCGGCCGGCTCGGACTTGCCTCGGGCTGGCTGTCAGGTATCGATATCACCGGCCTGCAGCCCGGCGGCAAGGTGGAGCTGAAACCGCGGGCCAACCCGAGCTTCCGTCTGGCCGCAACACGGGACAGCCCGCTGATCCTGATCGGCTCGGGTTCCGGGCTGGCCGGCTTGCGCGCGCTGCTGCGAGCGCGCGAGCGCGACGGCGCCGGACCGAACTGGCTGATCTTCGGCGAGCGCAACGAAGCACACGACTTCCTGTGTCGCGACGAGATCCGGGCCTGGCAGGCGAACGGCGTGCTCGAGCATTTCGACGGCGTGTTCTCGCGCGACGGCGCTACGCGCCGCTATGTCCAGCACCGTCTCGTCGAACGCGCCGGCAGGCTGCGGCGCTGGATCACGGCCGGCGCGGCAATCCACGTCTGCGGCAGCCGCGAGCGCCTGGCGGTCGGTGTCGACGAGGCGATGGCGCGGATACTCGGCGACGAAGGATTCGCGCGGCTGCGCGAATCCGGCCGGTATCGGCGCGACGTCTGGTAGTTCGGTGAGTTCAGCGGCGCTTCAGCCGTCGAAGCGCACCGTCTCCGGCCAACGCTGGCGCAGGCACAGCCATGCAGCCAGGCCGATCACCAGCATCGCCAGCGCCGTCGCACTCATCGCGACCGTCGAGCCCATGACCAGCGGCGCGACGAGGCCGGCCACCAGTCCGTTGGCGATGCTGGCCACGCAGGACTGAAGCGACGAGGCCATGCCGCGACGAGCCGGGTGCAGGTCGAGCACCATCAGCGTGACGACCGGTACGTTGATCGCCCAGCCGAACGAGAACACGGCGATCGGCAGCAGCGCCCAGGACACGTGCGCTTCGAACAGCAGGTTGGCGAGCACGTTCGCGATGGCGGCGACGAACATGATCAGGAAGCCGTGCCTGATCTGCCGGCGGCGCGACAGCCTGCCTGCCATCCGCCCGCTGACCCAGGCGCCGGCCATGATGCCGCCGATGTTCAGCACGAAGAACCAGAAGAACTCGGTCGGCCCGAGGCCGAGATGCCCCCCGAGGAAGGCCGGTGCCGACAGCACGTAGAGGAACAGGCCGTTGAACGGCACGCCGCTGGCCAGCGCGAGCAGGATGAAGCGAGCGTCCGACAGCAGCTGCAGGTAGCCGCGGAAGAGATTCCCGGCCCGGAAGGCCTGCCGCTGGCTGACGTGCAGCGTCTCGGGCAGCTTGCGCCAGACGGCCAGCCAGAGCAGCAGGCTGATCAGCGCGAGGAACCAGAAGATCGCATGCCAGTCGGCGTGCACGAACAGCCAGCCGCCGATGATCGGGGCGATCGCCGGTGCGATGCCGAAGTAGATCGTGACCTGCGACATGACCCGCTGGGCGTCAGCCGGCGGAAAGACGTCGCGGATCACCGCGCGCGAGACGACGATGCCTGCGCCGGCAGACAGACCCTGCAAGGTGCGGAACAGCACCAGCTCGCCGACGCTTTGCGACAGCGCGCAGCCGACCGACGCGAGCAGGAACACGCCGATGCCCGTCAGCACCACCGGGCGCCGGCCGAAGCTGTCGGACAGCGCGCCGTGAAACAGGTTCATGAACGCGAAGCCGAACAGGTAGGCCGACAGCGTCTGCTGCATCTGCACCGGCGTCGCGTCGAGCGACCTGGCAATGGCCGCGAACGCCGGCAGGTAGGTGTCGATCGAGAACGGCGCCAGCATCCCGACCACGGCCAGCAGGAAGGCCAGCGCCCAGCGCGGGGCGGTCCAGAGCTTGGCGGCGTCGGGGTTCATTCAGGCAGGACTTGATCGGACGCAAAGAACGCGAAAACCACGCAAAAGACGCGAAAGAAACCTGGCTTCGGCTTCTTTCGCGTCCTTCGCGAACCCTTGGCGTTCTTTGCGTCCGGCGGTTGGTTTGTCAGGAGTTACAGCGAATCGATGAAGCTGCGCAGCTTGTCCGAGCGCGACGGATGCTTCAATTTCCGCAGCGCCTTGGCCTCGATCTGGCGGATGCGCTCCCGCGTGACGTCGAACTGCTTGCCGACTTCCTCCAGCGTGTGGTCGGTGCTCATCTCGATGCCGAAGCGCATGCGCAGCA
>CALLYQ010000564.1 GCA_937858875.1 uncultured Lautropia sp.
CCATCGTCGCGATCGCTTCCTTCGCGATCAAGATGAGTTCGCCGGGCGCTTACGGAAGAAGGGGCAGTTGCGACCTTCATCGCGCTCGACGCTTCCTTTGAATTGGTCCGGCGCCACCTTCGAAGAAATGGGGTAGTTGATCCCTCGGCGAAGGATGCCGGCGAGTGGCTTTACACGGTGTTCGAGGAACCGTTGGGCGTCTACGCTGCAGAAGGGTTGAAGTACTTCGAGGCCTTTTATGAGCAGCGAGTGCAGACCATTCACCCGGGGAGCCGTTTCGGCGACGTACCGTTCGCACCGCTGATGGTGGACGACAGGATTCACCTGCGGGATGCCCTCCCCTCAATTTTCGCTTACCTCACGGTGGGCGAGCACTCGCCCGATTTCTGTCGACAGGTGGCAGAGATAAGGTCTCGCCGAGATAGTCCTGTTCCGCCCTGTAGTCTTATGTCGGAGAGCGAATAGGAACGACCGAAATACTCGCTTGGCTCCTTCAGCTTGACGCTGTCGGCTTGCTGGCGCTGGTACACCTTTCGGGCCACAATAGTGGTACACAACGGCAAGGGGCATCGGCCGGAAAGCTAGTGTTTATGCGGTTCTTGGGGCGAAGACTCGAATCCCTCCGTCTCCGCCACCGAGCCAGTGTCCATGCGGATTTGCGGAGTGTGCGCGTCCGAGCGCAGCGGTCGACACTTCGGCGGGTCGGTCGGTTAGCACCCGCGTGATACTCCGGCCTTGCCATGCAACTCGATACTTGGCTTCTCTATCTCGTCGCGGCAATCGGCATGTCGCTATCGCCGGGGCCGAACGGGCTTCTCGCGCTCACCCACGGGGCGCAGTACGGTAGCCGCAAGACGCTGTTCACCATCTTCGGCGGGTCGTTGGGCTTCGTGTTCATCATGGCCTTGTCGATGTTCGGCATCGGCGCGTTGATAAAGACGTCTGTCGCCTGGCTCACCGCGCTCAAGTTGACGGGCGGAGCGTACCTCGTATGGCTCGGCATCCAGGTGTGGCGCTCTCCTCCGATTGTCGTGGCAGCGAGCTCCGAAACGTCCGAGGTCAGCGGCCGGACCCTCTTCCGACAAGGCGCACTCTCGGCTGCGACGAACCCCAAGGGCCTGCTGTTCTTCAGCGCCTTCCTGCCGCTGTTCATCGACCCTCAGCGCAGTTTGCTGGTCCAGTTCGTGGTGATGGCTGCGACATTCGTCGCAACGGAAGTCGTCACCGAGTTCGCACTGGCGAGTGCCGCGAACTGGATTCGGCCTTGGCTGGCGCGCGTCGGACGTCGCTTCAACCAAGCCTGCGGGGGCATCTTCGTCGCCATCGGCGCCGCGCTGCCGATGCGCACCTGAAGTGATGCGACCTGGAGGTGCTCGGGCGGCAGCCTGCGCTATCCCCTCGACCCCAGGGCTTGCGGCTTGATGGGCGATTGACGGAGACAGACGAAAGAACGGCCGGTAGGCCACGTAGCCGCGAGGTCGCCCCACAGGCGCTACCCCATAAGAACAATTTTTATGGGGTAGCGAGTCGATGACTCCCGGTGGTGTCCGTTCGACCCGACGCGCACCAGTCGCGCATCTGCGCAAGCGCCCCGTCACGCCCGCTGAGGGCCCGGGCGATGAAGGCGGCGCCAACGAGCGTGGAAGCGACGCGGCCCAACGGTGTCGGTCGCTGCCGGCCAAGGAGATAAAGCCCGATTCCGAACGCGAGCCAGTGTTCGCCCGGCACGCTCGGACGGCGTTGATCCAGTTCGCGCAGACGTTGGAGCGGATTGTCGCGGTTTCTCATGGCGCGCCGTCAGATGGCAAACGGCATCTGGGCGACGAATGTCGAGGTGGCCGGCCCGATCAGCATCAGGTTCGGTTTCTGGTCGTGAGGCATGCCGGCGACGATTCGTTGGTGCAACTGGCGATAGTCGCCGTCGAATCGCGCGTTGTTCCACACCTGCAGCAGTTCCTGCGTGAAGCGGCCATTGACGGTCCCGTCGCGGGACGTCTGGTGATCCTCGCACCCCGAGATCAGCAGCGCCGAGCAACGCATCGGACGAGCGAGTTCGAGCGTCGGAAGCCGTTCCTCCCCACCCCGGACCGCACGCCCCAGCGCTTCGTAGAAAGCGCGATGACGACGATAGGTGCGAGCTGCCTACTCCCTCGGCAGCAAGCGCGGCGCCGGCTCGCCCGGCAGCGGCACCGGCTCGTCCTGCGGTCCGCGCAGTTGCGTGCCGCTGTGGCAACTGTCGGAGATCATCAACACCCGCACATCGCTCCGGAAGCTGCCCCACAGCTCGAACAGCTCGTCGTCGAGCAGCATCCCGTCGTACAGGCACAGCGTTTCGTCCTGTTTGGCCTCGTCCTCCGGTCCCTCGTCGCCGTTCAGGTCGGGCACCTGGCTGCCGTGGCCGGCGTAGCTGAAGAAGATCAGATCCCCGGGACGCAGTTCTTCGGCCGCCTGCGCGATCGCGTCTTTCACCGCCTGGCGGGTAGCCTGCTCGTCGATGAGCAGCGAGCGGCGCTCGAATCCGCGGTCGCTCGCGATGATCTCCATGTCTTCGGCATCGAATACGCAGGCGGCCAGCGCGCCGTCAGTGCCGTAGTGGTTCGGGTCGATGCGGTTCAGGCCGACATGCAGCGACACGCCGCGGCGACCGGCCCGCGCCGGCCGCGGGGCCACCCCCACCGCCATACCCCGGCTGCGCACGACGGGCGCGGCCGGCTGTGCGCCCTTGCGCAGCGCCTGTTCGATCGCCTCCTCGAACAGATCGGCGACGCGGCCGTAGCCCGCATCCTTCGGGTGCAGTTCGTCGTGCCAGTGCGAAAGCTCGTTGCCGACGCGACCGCGCACGTCGAGATAGACCATCGATTCCGGGAAACGCTGAGCAAGCTGCTGCAGCCGGCCATTGAACACGTCGATCATGTGGCTCACCACCTGCCGCTGCCGCTGCGGGTCGGTGATCCTGCGCTTGCCCATCGGCTGGCCGAGCCAGCGCCCCTCATTGGGCAGCGGGCGATCGTATCCGTGGCACAGGGTGATGACATTGCCCGGCAAGGCCTCGACTTCGCGAACGATGCGTTCGTATAGCCCCAGCGTGTGGTCGAGCACGGCAAAGAAGCTCGGCAGCAGCAAGTCGGAAGGCGGCAGCGTTTCGTCTTCGTCGCGAAGATGGTGCGCAAGATTGCTGCCGCCCAGCACGTCGTTGCCCCCGGCCGACAGCAGCAGGATCGAGGCGCCGGTGCGCTGCAACTCTGCGATGTACTCGCGCTGCTTCACCATGTTGTCGAGCGTGTCGCCCGCCTCGTCGAGGCTGCTCACGAGCCGGCCACGCTCGAGCAGGTGATCGATGATGTCTTTCAGCAGCAGCGGGAACTGGAACCACGAGTCGCCCTCGGCCACGATGACCGGCCCCGGCTGTTCCCGCAGGCGCGCCTCGAAGATCCGGCGCCGTCGCGCACGGGCAAGCCAGTTCAGGCGGGCCAGCAGCATGTCGCCGCGACGCTCCTCGTCGCCTTCCGGAGGCACGACGCGCGTTCGATCGAGTGTCAGCCGCGGGCGCATGGCGCCGCTCGCCTGCTCATCGACCTTGACGTATTGCCTCAGCTCCTCCTCGGGCGTGTCCGGATCGAGGATCTTGCGTTCGAGCTCTTCGAGCGTGATGCGCCTGGAATCGGACATGGTGGGCTCCTTCGACG
>CALLYQ010000565.1 GCA_937858875.1 uncultured Lautropia sp.
CGCGATCATCGGCAGCTTGCCGGGGCCGCGGCCAACCAGCGCCTCGGCGAAATCGACGAGGCGCCGCGCAACGCCCGAACGCTCGAACACCGCACCGACCAGCACGAACATCGGCAGCGCAAGCAGCGGGTACTTGGCGATCCCGCTGTAGAAGTTGTTCGGGATCGACAGCCAGCCGAGTTCGGCCATGCCGATGCCGACCGCCCCGCCCAGCATCAGTGCCGAGCCGATCGGTACGCCGAGCAGCATCAGCGCCAGGAACACCACGAAGATCGCGACCCCAGTCATGACGCCCCCAGATGACGGACGAGGCGCTGCACCGAGCGCGCGGCGATCGTCAGCGCAAGCAGCGGCAGCCACAGCGTGTACCACCACTGGGGCACGCCGATGCCCGGCGACGTGACCTCGTAGCGCCAGTCGTCCCACAACAGCCGCAGGCCGAGCCCGAAGATGATCAGGAAGGTCGCGATGGTGCAGACTTCCGACAGGAGAGCCAGCGCCCGCTGCCGCGCAGCCGAACCCGACGCGTACAGGAACTCGATTCGGATGTGCCGGTCACGCGCGACGGCCGCACCGGCCGCCACCATCGTCAGGATCAGCATCAGCGAAATCGACAGCTCTTCCGACCAGGCAAAGGATTCGTTGGTGAGGTAGCGAACGAGAACGTTGGCGAAGGTGATGATCGTCAGCAGTGCCATCGCGATGGCGCCCAGCCAGTCCTCCGGCAGGTAGCGCCGCGTCGCCGGCGCGCTGGTCGCGTCGGCGTGGCTCGAAGACGGGGACAAGTCAGGGGCGACGCGCTTCGGCGGCTGCGGTTCGGACATTCTGACGGGGTGAGGTGGATGAAAAAAGGCCGGGCGAACCCGGCCTGACTGACCGCCTGGGGCTCAGGCCTTGCGGGAGGCGGCGACGGCCGCTTCGGCGCGCTTGACCAGGTCGCTGCCGATCTGTTTGGCCCACTTGTCGTAGACCGGCTTGACCGTCTTCTGGAAGGCCGCCTTCTCGTCGGGCGTCAGTTCGGTGACCGTGACGCCGAGCGCCTCGACGTCCTTGATCATCGAACGATCGTTGCCGCTGAGGCCCTTGCGCGTGATCGCGATTTCCTGCTTGCCGGCCTCGACCGCCGTCGCGCGAACGATCTCGCGATCCTCGGGCGTCCACGAGTTCCAGACGTCGCGGTTGGCAACGTAGATCAGCGGATCCGCGACGTAGTCCCACAGCGTGACGAAACGCTGGGAAAGCGTGTGCAGCTTCGCCGCCGCGAAGATGTGCATCGGATTTTCCTGGCCTTCGACGGCACCGGAAGCCAGCGCCGGCTGCGCGTCGGCCCAGCTCATCTGCGTCGGGTTCGAACCGAAGGCCGTGAAGGTGTCGTTGAAGATCGGCGAACCGACGACGCGGAACTTCAGCCCCTTCATGTCCTCGGGCCGGCGGATCGCGTGCTTCGAATTCGTGACCTGGCGGAAGCCGTTCTCGCCCCAGCCCAGCGGCACGACGCCGGCTTTCTCGACGATCTTCAGGATCTCCTGGCCGACCTCGCCCTGGACCAGTGCGTCGAGCCCGGCGTGGTCTTGCGACAGGAAGGGCAGCGAGAACAGGTTCAGCTGCCGGACCTGCGGCGACCAGTTGATCGTGGAGCCCAGCGCCAGGTCGATGACGCCCTGGCGGATCGCCGAGAACTCGCGGGTCTGGTCGCCGTTGATCAGCGACACACCCGGGTACAGCTTCATGTTGATCCGGCCCTGGGTACGCTCGCGCACCTTGTCGATCCAGATCTGGGCGCCCTGCCCCCAGGGGAAGGCGGTGCCGACGACCGTGGACACACGGTACTCGGACTTGTAGGACTGCGCATTCGCGCTGCGCGTGATCACGAAGGGTGCGGCCAGCGTGGCCGAGCCGGCAACGCCGGCCTTGAGCAGGGTACGACGATCCATCAGCGGTTTCTCCTTGTCTCCTCGGTGGGAAGCAATCCGAAATCCGGTTCCGGGACCGGCAAGAGCCCCGCACACGAGGTGCGCGCCCGGAAGCGAATCCGCGATTGTAACTTGGGGCAAACTTCCGACAGGCACCGCGGTGTCCTTTCCCATGCCGCGCGGCCCTTTCCCATACAATCGTTTTCGCATTCGGCGTGCGCAATTCCACGGACCGGCGCTCGCTGCGCCTCACCGTTGCAACGCACGACGGCGCTCCACATCGAAACGACAAGGAAACCGAGAATGGCCGCCACGTCCCCGTTGATGAACACCTACGCACGCCAGCCCGTGGCCTTCAGCCATGGCGACGGCGCATGGCTCATCGACACCGAGGGGCGACGCTACCTCGACTGCCTGGCCGGCATCGCCGTCAACACGCTCGGCCACAACCATCCGAAGCTGGTCGCGGCGCTGCGCGAACAGGTCGCCAGCATCATCCACAGCTCGAACCTGTTCGAGATCCCGCTACAGACGGCGCTCGGCGCGAAGCTCGTCGAGCTGTCGGGCATGACCAATGTCTTCTTCTGCAACAGCGGCCTCGAGGCGAACGAGGCGGCGCTGAAGATCGCGCGCAAATACGGCCACGAACGGGGCGTCGCGCTGCCCGAGGTCGTCGTCTTCGACAACGCCTTTCACGGCCGCTCGATCGCCACGCTGTCGGCGACCGGCAACGCGAAGGTGCAGAAGGGATTCGAGCCGCTGGTCGAAGGCTTCGTCCGGATTCCTTTGAACGACATCGACGCACTGCGCCGCGTCGCCGGCGAGCGGCCCAACGTCGTCGCCGTGTTCCTCGAAGCGATCCAGGGCGAAGGCGGCATCCAGCCGGCGCGCCTCGAGTTCCTGCGCGAGGCGCGCAAGCTGTGCGACGAGCACGGCTGGCTGCTGATGATCGACGAAGTGCAATGTGGTACCGGCCGCACCGGCAAGTGGTTCGCGCACCAGTGGACCGGCATCCGGCCCGACGTGATGCCGCTTGCCAAGGGCGTGGCCTCGGGCGTGCCGATCGGCGCAGTCGTCGCGCAAGGCGCGGCGGCCGAGGTGTTCGGCCCGGGCAATCACGGCACGACTTTCGGCGGCAACCCGCTGGCGATGCGCGCCGGCCTGGTCACGATCGCCACGATGGAAGAAGACGGCCTGCTCGACAACGCCGCGCAGGTCGGCGGTTGGCTGAAGGAGGCGTTCGAGCGCGAACTGGCCGGCGTGCCCGGCTTCGTCGAGGTTCGTGGCCAGGGGCTGATGCTCGGCATCGTCCTCGACCGCCCGTGCGGCGATCTGGTGAAGTCGGCACTCGATGCCGGACTCGTCATCAACGTGACTGCCGACAGCGTGATCCGGCTGCTGCCGCCGCTGATCTTCACGATGGAGCATGCGCAGATCCTCGTCGAGCGGCTCGTGCCGCTGGTCCGCGGTTTCCTCGGCGGCGCGCAGGCGCGTGCCGGCTGACCCGGGGACCGGCCCATGACGCTGAAACATTTCCTGCAGTTCAAGGACTTCACGCGCGACGAACTCGCGTACCTGTTCGAGCGCACCGCCGTCATCAAGGACCGCTTCAAGCGCTACGAGCCCTATCACCCGCTGGCCGATCGCACGCTGGTGATGATCTTCGAAAAGGCCAGCACGCGCACGCGCCTGTCCTTCGAAGCCGGCATGCACCAGCTCGGCGGCGCCGCGATCTACCTGAACACGCGCGACTCGCAACTGGGCCGCGGCGAGCCGGTCGAAGACGCGGCGCAGGTCATTTCACGCATGTGCGACCTGGTGATGATCCGCACCTTCGAGCAGGACATCATCGAGCGCTTCGCGGCCAACTCGCGCGTGCCGGTCATCAACGGGCTGACCAACGAATACCACCCGTGCCAGATCCTGGCCGACATCTTCACGTTCATCGAGCACCGCGGCCCGATCGCCGGCAAGACCGTTACCTGGATCGGCGACTCGAACAACGTCTGCAACACCTGGCTGCAGGCGGCCGAGGTGCTCGGATTCAACGTGCACGTCTCGACGCCGCCCGGCTACGAAGTCGAGCCCGAACGCGCCGGCCTGTTCGGCACCAACAACTTCGAGCAGTTCGCCGACCCGATCGACGCCTGCCGCGGCGCGCACCTGGTCACCACCGACGTCTGGACCAGCATGGGTTTCGAGGCCGAGAACGCCGAGCGCGCAAAGGCCTTCGCCGACTGGTGCGTCGACGCCGACATGATGAAGGTCGCCGCCCCCGACGCGCTGTTCATGCACTGCCTGCCCGCGCACCGAGGCGAGGAAGTCACCGCCGAGGTCATCGACGGCCCGCAGTCGGTGGTCTGGGACG
>CALLYQ010000566.1 GCA_937858875.1 uncultured Lautropia sp.
CGCCAGCGAGTTCGCGCCACGCGGGCTCACGCGGCTCGGGCTGCACTGGCATCCGTGCCGCCCGCCGGTCCAGGAACTCGAGTTCGAGATCGACGCACGCTGCGTGCGCCGCGAACTCGTGATCGATTGACGACGGCCGGGGTGGGCCGTACGCGAGGCGCCGCTCAGCGCATGAAAGTGCGCACGTGCTCGGCGCCCAGCCCCACCTTGTCGAAATGCTCGCGGTACTTGTCGATACGGGTGAAGACATCGTCGTAGCCCATCGACTCGCCCTGCGGATCGACGTACATCAGCGCCCCGTGAACGGTGAACAGCGTGATCATCTCGCTACAGTCGTCGGGCACCACGAGCGTGTGCGTCTCGCCCGGCGGCTCGAACACGTAGGTGCCCTCGCGCGCGACCCAGTCGTGCTCGAGGTAAAACCAGCTGCCCTTCATCACGTAGGCGTGCACCTGGCCGGAGTGCCGGTGGCGCTGCAGCACGCCCGAGCGGCGCACGCGCAGCAGGTGCGTATAGAAGCCACCGGTCACGTTCAACTGCAGCGGACGCGACCAGATGTCGGGCGCAACCGGCGCCCACAGACGCTCGTCGTCGGTCAGCACATCGTGCACGACCATGTCGGGCACCATGCCCCAGGGCTGCGGCTTGGCGTAGGGAACGCGGCGGGTATCGCCGACGAGCGGCTCGGCAGGCTTGTTCATGTCTCGCTCCAGACAGAGGCGGATTCGAACCATCCGGACAAGCTGTCGATTGTAGCGGCCGCGCTGTGTTTCGCCGTCTTCTTCCTTTTTCTGCTGGGCGGCTGCTCGCCGCTGCCGTCGCTGGAGAACCGGACGGTCTCGTCGGTGCTGCAGGACACCGGGGACACGCGCATGGGCCGGCGACTCGAGCCGCTGGCAGCCGCGCATCCCGGAAAATCGGGAATCCACCCGCTTGCCGATTCGCTCGATGCGTTTGCCGCACGCGTGCATCTCGCACGCTCGGCCGATCGCAGCCTCGACATCCAGTACTACATCTGGCGCAAGGACACGACCGGCATGCTGCTGTTCCGGGCACTGTACGAAGCAGCCGAACGAGGCGTGCGCGTGCGCCTGCTTCTCGACGACAACAACACCCAGGGCCTCGATCCGACGCTTGCCACGCTCGACTCGCATCCGAACATCGAGGTCCGGCTGTTCAATCCGTTCGTGATCCGCTCGCCACGCGCGCTCGGCTTCCTGACCGACTTCTCGCGTCTGAACCGGCGCATGCACAACAAGTCGTTCACGGCGGACAACCAGGCAACGATCATTGGCGGGCGCAACGTGGGCGACGAGTACTTCGGCGCCACCGACGGTGTCTTGTTCGCGGACTTGGACGTGCTGGCGGTGGGACCGGTGGTCCATCAGGTGTCCACCGATTTCGATCGCTACTGGGCGAGCGACTCCTCGTATCCGGCCGATCGCCTGCTGCGGGCTGCGGACCCCGAAGCGCTGGCCGAATTCGAGGCCGTCACGGGGAGACTCGAACAGCGCCCGGTGATCGCGCCCTATCTGCAGGCGGTCAGTAAAACTGCGTTCATCGAGAGCCTGGCCGCCGGGACATTGCCGCTCGAGTGGGCGGCAACGCGGATGGTCAGCGACGACCCCGCCAAGGCGCTCGGCAAGGCCGAGCGCGAACGGACGCTGCCGGTCCAGTTGCTGGAGATCCTCGGCCGGCCCGACAGCGAGGTGGCCTTGATATCTCCGTATTTCGTTCCGACCGCAATCGGCGTCGACGCCTTCGTCGCATTGGCCGCACGCGGGGTGAGGGTCCACATTCTCACGAATTCGCTCGAGGCGACCGACGTCTCGGTCGTACACTCCGGTTACGCGCATCGGCGCAAGCCGCTGCTCGAGGGTGGCGTCGAACTGTACGAGATGCGGCGGCTTTCGCCGGAGCCCGAAGAGGGCAGGTCCGGACCGCTCGGAAGCTCGCCCTCGAGCCTGCACGCGAAGACGATCGCCGTCGACCGATCGCGCGTTTTCGTCGGCTCGTTCAACTTCGATCCGCGCTCGACCTGGTTGAATACCGAACTGGGATTCGTCATCGAAAGCCCGACGCTGGCGGACCGGCTCGAAGACCTGTTCCTGGGCCCGATCAACCAGAACGCATACCAGGTCAAGTTGTCGGAAACCGGCCAGCTCTACTGGATCGAGCACCGGAACGACGAGATCGTCCGACACGACGTCGAACCGGGGACGAGCCTCTGGCTCCGCGCCTGGATCGGCTTCGTGGCGCTGCTGCCGATCGAGTGGCTGCTATGACAAATTGGGAGAGGCCTCGATGCCCGATCGCAGAACGTTCCTCGCCGTGGCGGCTGCCACCGGCCTCGGTCCGGTGGCCGAGGCGAACAGCCAGGACTGGCTCGGCATTCACCTCGAAACGCAGCGCGAGGAGAATCTTCGCCGGCATCAGCAGGGGCAAGCTTCCGGATCACAGGAAGGGACCTCGAACCGATACGAGCCTCCGATCTCGGGCAAGGCACGCCACGCCGCCATGCGCCGACACCACCGCGAATACTCGAAGATCCTCGAGAAACACGGATATCGGGCCGCCGACCAATGGCTGGCGGAACAGGTCGCTGCGGGCCGATAAGGCGGACGGCGGCCGCCTTGACCGCGACCCGCCGAAGGTCTAGCCTCTCTCTCAGCGCATCGACCGAATCGATGCCATCGGATCCGACAGTGGTCTGCGCATGACCGATGCATGGCGAGCCGAAACGGCTCGCCGATTCGGCGGCCGGCATCGCTTGAGGAGAGGTAGCCGCCACTCGCGGCTCACAGGGGCGCGGTACCGTTCCGCGCCCCTTTCATTCGCGGGGCCGGGCTCAGCCCGCCCGCGAACCCCATGTTTTTCGAACGCACGTACCGCTGGCTTCGCCGCCGAAGGGCTGCTTCGCCAGAAGGCCGTTTCGCCTGAACGCCGCTTCGCCTGAACGCTTCACCTTGCCCCAAGACACCACACTGCCCGCCGGTCCGCTGCCTGCCACCACGCCGCCTGCGCCGCCGCGGTCGACACCACGGACCGCCGTCGCCGAGCGTCTCGTCGCTGCGGCGCGCCTGCTGGGCAGCCGTGTGGGTGCGATGCGCTTCTCGCCTCCGGTCACGCACGTCTACAACCCGCTCGACTACGCATGGGCCGGACACGAGGCCTATCTGCGCCGCTTCGGCAACGGGCAGCGCCGGGTTGTGCTGATCGGCATGAATCCAGGGCCGTTCGGGATGATGCAGACTGGCGTGCCCTTCGGGGAAGTCGCGGCAGTGCGCGACTGGATGGGCATCGACGCGCAGATCCGGCGGCCTGCCGGCGAACACCCGAAGCGGCCGATCGATGGCTTCGCCTGCGCGCGTTCGGAGGTCAGCGGCCGGCGCCTGTGGGGCTGGGCGGCCGAGCGCTTCGGTCCTCCCGAGGCCTTCTTCGCCGACTGCCTGGTGCTCAACTACTGCCCGCTGGTCTTCCTCGAAGCTTCCGGCCGGAACTTCACGCCCGAACGGCTGCCGGCCGCGGAGCTCGCCCCGCTGCAGGCCGCCTGTGACGAGCACCTGCGCGAAGCGATCGCGGTGCTGGCGCCCGCCTGGGTGATCGGCATCGGCGGCTGGGCGGCGAAACGGGCGACCGCCGCACTGCGCGACCTGCCCGAAGTCCCGCGCATCGATTCGATCTTGCACCCGAGCCCGGCGTCGCCACTGGCCAACCGCGGATGGGCGCCGGCAGTGGACAAGCGGCTGGCGGAGCTCGGCGTCTTCCCGGCCCCATTGGCTGCCGCAGGTTGACGTTAACGTAAACCGTGCCCGAAGATTCGGGCATGGCAGGCTACACGATCGGCGAACTTGCCCGCGAATTCGGCGTCACGCCGCGAGCGATCCGCTTCTACGAAGATCAGCGGCTGCTCGCGCCCGAGCGCGTCGGACCGGGCGGACGCCAGCGCAGCTATTCGCAACGCGACCGCACGCGGCTGAAGCTGACCTTGCGCGGCAAGCGGCTCGGCCTTTCGCTGGCGGAAGTCCGCGACCTCGTGGACATGTACGAATCGCCGTCGGACAGCGCGGCGCAGCTCGAACGATTCCTTTCGATGCTCGTACGCAACCGGCAGAAGTTCGAGCGGCAGTTGCAGGACCTGCGCGAGACGCTCGACGAGATCGCTGAACACGAAAAGCGTGCCCGGACGCTCCTCGCGGAGATGGCGCCGGTGCAGACCTGCCGCGAATCCGCAGCAGAAGAAGTACCGCATGACCCGTAACGAGCCCGTTGCCGTGCTGCCGTCGGCGATCGCGCGTGCGATCCTCGCCGGCTTCGACCGCCACTATGGCCTGTTCCGCTACAACGCGCAGCAGGCCAAGGCCCGTTTCGAGCGCGGCGACTGGCACGGCATCCGCCGCCTCGCCAGCGAACGGATCGCGTTCTACGACCAGCGCGTGCGCGAGGCGGTCGCCCGGATCGAGGCCGAGTTCGGTGCAGCCGGCAGCGATTCAACGCAGGACAGCCTGTGGCAGCAGGTCAAGCGCGAATACATCCCGCTGCTCAACGGCCACCACCAGCCCGAGTGCGCCGAGACCTTCTTCAATTCCGTCTGCTGCCGGATCCTGCACCGAACCTACTTCCACAACGACTTCATCTTCGTACGGCCCGGCGTCGCGACCGACTATCTCGATGCCGACCCGCCCAGCTACCGCGTCTACTACCCGATGACCGAGGGCTGGGAGCACGCGCTGCACCGGATGATCGTCGACTTCGGGCTCGCGAGCCCGTTCTACGACATCGACCGCGACCTCGCCTGGGTGCTGCAGGCACTGCGCGAGCAGGTGCTCGACGGCCTCGAGATAGCCAGCGACTGCCAATTGCACGCGCTGCGCGGCCTGTTCTTCCGCAACAAGGGCGCCTACCTGATCGGCCGCTTCGTCAACGACGGCGAGATCATGCCGTTCTCGATCCCGATCCTGCGCAACTCGCAAGGCCGGCTCTATCTCGACGCGCTGCTGACAGGCAAGGAACGCATCGAAGCGCTGTTCAACTTCTCGCGCGCCTATTTCATGGTCGACATGGACGTGCCGGCCGCCTACGTGCGCTTCCTGAAGACGCTGATGCCCACGAAGCCCGAAGCCGAGCTGTACACGATGCTCGGGCTGGCCAAGCAGGGCAAGAACCTGTTCTATCGCGACCTGCTGCAGCATCTGCACAACTCGTACGACCGCTTCGTCGTGGCGCCGGGAATCCGCGGGCTCGTGATGCTGGTCTTCACGCTGCCGTCGTTCCCCTATGTCTTCAAGGTGATCCGCGACAAGCGCGGCAAGGACACCAGCGCCGAGCACATCCGCGGCCGCTACCAGCTCGTCAAGTTCCACGATCGCGTCGGCCGGATGGCCGATACCTGGGAATACTCCGACGTGCTGTTCCCGAAGGCCCGGATCGACCCGCAACTGATGCACGAGCTGCTCGACAGCGCGCCATCGGTGGTGGAGGACGACGGCAACTCGATCGTGATTCGTCACCTGTACATCGAACGGCGGATGGTGCCGCTGAACCTGCACATCGAGCGTGCCGAGCCCGAGGAGCGCGAGCGCGCGATCATCGAATACGGCCAGGCGATCCGCGAGATGGTCGCCGCGAACATCTTCCCGGGCGACATGCTGTACAAGAACTTCGGCGTCTCGCGGCATGGGCGCGTTGTGTTCTACGATTACGATGAAGTGGCCTATCTGACCGACTGTAATTTCCGCCGAATTCCCGAGGCGCGAACGCCCGAAGACGAGATGGCATCGGAACCCTGGTATCCCGTCGCGTCGAACGACGTCTTCCCCGAGGAGTTCGGCACCTTTCTGCTGGGCAACCCGCAAGTGCGCAACGTGTTCCTCGCCCATCACGCCGAGCTGCTCGAACCCGAATTCTGGCAACGACGCCAGCAGCGAATTCGCGCCGGCCTGCTCGAAGACGTCTTTCCCTATCCCGACGCCCTGCGCTTTCGCCATCGGCAAGGCAGCTTCGGCGCGGGCCATTCCCCCTCCGAAACACAGATCAGGAGTCTGTCATGAGCGATCCCATCGTCATCGTTTCCGCAGCCCGCACGCCGATCGGCGCCATGATGGGCGAACTGTCGGGGCTGGCCGGCCACGAACTCGGCTCGGTCGCGATCCGCGCGGCCGTCGAACGCGCCGGCCTGAAGCCCGAACAGGTCCAGGAGGTCATCATGGGCTGCGTGCTGCCGGCCGGCCAGGGCCAGGCGCCCGCCCGCCAGGCCACGCTCGGTGCCGGTCTGCCGAAGTCCACCGGCGCCACCACGATCAACAAGGTCTGCGGATCCGGCATGAAGGCCGCGATGCTGGCCAACGACCTGCTGGTCGCCGGCAGCCAGGACATCGTCGTGGCCGGCGGCATGGAAAGCATGAGCAACGCGCCGTACATGATGCTCAAGGGGCGCGGCGGCTACCGCTACGGCCAC
>CALLYQ010000567.1 GCA_937858875.1 uncultured Lautropia sp.
TCGGCATCGCTGGTCCGGCAGCCGTCATCGACGACGATCCCTCCGCGCTCGCCGGTCTCGAGGCCGCAGGCGCGCGCGAGCTCGTCGCGCGGCCGGATGCCGGCCGAGAACACGATCATGTCGGTATCGAGCTGGCTGCCGTCGGCGAAACGCAGCCGGTGCGTGCCGGTCTCGCCGTCGACGATCTCGACGGTGTTCTTCTGCGTGTGCACGCCGACGCCGAGTTCCTCGACCCTGCCGCGCAGCATCCGTCCGCCGGCCTCGTCGACCTGCACGGCCATCAGGCGCGGCGCGAACTCGACGACCTCGGTCTGCAGCCCGAGGTCGCGCAGTGCCTTCGCGCATTCGAGCCCGAGCAGGCCGCCGCCGATCACCACGCCGCTGCGCGAACGCGCGCCGCATTCGCGCATCGCCTCGAGGTCTTCGATCGTCCGGTAGACGAAGCAGTCGCTGCGATCGCTGCCGGGCACCGGCGGCACGAACGGGTACGAACCGGTGGCAAGCACCAGCTTGTCGTAGGACAGGATCTCGCCGGTCGAGACGCTGACCGTCTTCGCAGCGCGGTCGATCGCGCAGGCCCTCGCGTTCAGGCGCAGCAGCAGCCCGTCGCGCTCGAAGAATCCGGCCGGCACCAGCGACAGCTCTTCGGCGCTCTTGCCGGCGAAGAATTCCGAAAGATGCACACGATCGTAGGCCGGCCGCGGCTCCTCGCACAGCACCGTGATCTCGAGGTCGCGCGCCCCCGATTCCAGCAGGCATTCGAGCAGCTTGTGGCCGACCATGCCATGGCCGATGACGACGAGTTTCATCTCGGTGATCTCCGTGTGCGTGGCTGAATCGTGTGCATGGCCGGGGCTTTCGGACCGGATTCAGGCGCCAGCTGCCGAATCGACGATCGCGGGCTCGCGCGCCTCGTGTCCGGGACCGAAGCGCACGGCGATCGCGCACAGCGCGGACACGCTGACCAGCACGCCGAGGATCGCCAGCGTCTGCTGCACGTCGCCGACGCCCTTCATCAGGAAGCCGGCGGCAACCGCACCGACGTTGCCGCCGGCGCCGACGATGCCGGCCACGCCGCCGAGCGCCTTGCGGTCGATGAAAGGCACCAGCGCGTAGGTGGCGCCGCAGGCCATGTGCGTGAACAGGCCGAAGACCAGCATCGCGACGACCGCCAGCGCGACATTGCCGGCCATGGCGAAGGCGAGCAGCCCGAGGCCTTCGCCGACCATCAGCACGAACAGCAGCGTCACCCGCGTATCCAGGCCGCGCCAGCCGGCCAGCCGGTCGGACAACCAGCCGCCGAGCGCGCGAGCGAACAGGGCCAGCAACCCGAAGCTTGCGGCGGCGATCCCCGCCGCCTTCAGCGACAGGCCGAAGCGGTCGACGTAGTAGATCGCCGCGATGTTGTGAATGAAGATCTCGACGCCGAAGCAGGCGCCGTAGGTCACGAACAGCAGCCAGACCCGGTAGTTCGCGCAGGCATCGCGAAAGCTCGCGATGCCGCCCTTCTTGCCGGCCTCGAGCGGCACGCCGCGTGCACGCAGTTCGGCGTAGTTGCCCTGCGGACAGTCCTGCGTGAAGCGCCAGTAGAGGCCGGCCATGGCCAGCATCAGCAGGCCCGGCACCAGCAGCGCGATGCGCCAGCCCATCGCTTCGCCGACGCCGAGCATCAGCACGGCCCCCAGCAGCAGCGGCATCACGCCCTGCGCGAAGCCGCCGCCGGCGTTGCCCCATCCGGCAGCGGCCGCGTTGGCAGTGCCGATGACGTTCGGCGCGAACATCACCGAGGTGTGGTATTGCGTGATGACGAAGCTCGCGCCGACCGCGCCGATCAGCAGGCGAAAGAACAGGAAGGCCTCGTAGCTCTGCGCCGATGCGACACCGAGCACCGGCACCGCGCCGAGCAGCAGCAGCGCCGTGTAGGTCCTGCGGGGACCGTAGCGGTCGCACAGCGGCCCGACGATCAGCCGCACCAGGATCGTGACCGCGACGGCCGCGATGTTGATGTTCGCGATCTGGCCCGGCGTGAGCCCGAACTCGCCCTTGATCACCGGCATCAGCGGCGCGCAGGCGAACCATGCGAAGAAGCAGACGAAGAAGGCCATCCAGGTCAGATGGAAGGCGCGCATCTGCGGTGTGCGCAGGCTGAACAGATCGATGCGGGTGGCCTTGGCAGTGCTCATCGCGTGCTCGGAGAACGGAACGGATGTCCGCAGTCACGCGAGATTCATGCCATCCCGGAAAATCCTTTCGAATCAGTGTCGTGGCGCATCCGGACCCTCGACACGACGCGTCCGGGACGCCCTGGAAAGGCGCCCGCGCTTGTTCGCGCGCCCGCTGCCGGTGCACGCCGCGAACTGATGTGGTGCATTGCAGCATCAGCGGCGCCCAGCCTGAGCGTCGGCGCGCTGTTCAGCCGGAACCGGTGAAGGTCTCGAAGGACCGGCGCACGAGCTCGGCATCCAGCCCGCGACCGATCATCACGACCCGGCCGGCCGTCTGCCTGCCGGTTTCGTCGGGCAGCAGTTCGGGAACCTGCACCGTCGCGCCGACGCCTTGCAGAACGAGCCGCCCGGCCGGCGTCGGAACGATCCCCTTGATGCGAAGAATGCGTTGTCCGTGCGCGTGCAGCAGCGCGCTCAGCCAGACCGTGAACGACGGCCAGTCGGTCGTTGCGTCGACCGGCAGTTCGATCGCCACCGGAGCCGGTTCTCCGGACCCAGGCCCGCAGCCGGGCGACACTTCGGCCAGCGCCGCCGCGTCGACCGGCACCGACGCGTCGGGTAGCGGACAGCCGACGCCCTGCACAGCGCCGCTGATCCGCGCGCCCGGGTTGAGCCGTCGCGCGACAGCCACCACGACCGCAAGCTCATCGGGGTCGGTCTGGTCGACTTTGGTGACGACGATCCGGTCAGCCAGGCTGACCTGTGCCCGGCCCAGTGCCTCGCTGCGCAGTTGCTCGCGCCCACGCACGGCATCCAGCGTCACGACGAGTTCGTCGAGCAACAGATTGCTGGTCAGGACAGCGTCCGATGTCACCAGCTCGACGATCGGCCGCGGGTCGGCCAGTCCGCTCGTTTCGAGGATCACGCGCTCGACGCGCTGCTCCGGCAGGCTCTCATGGCGCTCGTTGACGAGCCCACGCAGAATCTGTCTGAGCGCTTCGCGGGCGTCACAACAGACGCACCCGCCCGTCAGCACGCGAACTTCTGCCTGTGCGGCGAGCAGGCTGTCGTCGATCGCACATCCGGCGAACTCGTTGACCAGGACAACGGTTTTCAGGGGCGGACGATTTCGAAGCCCGCGCGACCATGCGCCTGCACCCGAATCGATCAATCCAGCCATCGACGAAGCACGCAGCCGATGACGCAGCCACGTCGTCTTGCCCGAGCCGAGAAAACCCCCTACGACGCGCAGGCGCAGACGCGAATCGACGCCGCCGCGGTCATCGGCCGCCGCCCCCGGCTGCCGCACTGCGGACTTCCATCGCGCCGGCCGCGGCACGGTCATTGCTCTCCGGCATCGACCTGCCGCCCCGCCAGCGTATCGAGCAAGCCGGCGTCCAGCGGATCGATGCGCCGGCCGCACATGCGCTCCGCCTCGACCCACACCGCGGCCAGCTCGTGGGCGACCGCATGGCCGCCGGTCGGCGAGGACAGCGCCAGACCCGGCGCAACGAGGCGATCGAGGGCGCGCAGCCCGTGGCGGCGCACGATCCGGTCGATCAAGTCCGCCCGCCGGATCCGCGCACGCAGGCGATCGCGCGGGTCGTCGGGGATCCCGGCGTCACTCCATAGGCCCGGCGGCGCCGGCACGCCGCACATTCCGCACATGTTCAGGCGGCCGTTCCGGCCCGGTGTTCCGGCTCAGTAATCGCGCGGGCGTTCAACGGCCTCGAACGGAAAGCGGCCACGGAAGTCCTCGGCGATTTCTTCCATCGGAAGCCAGCGCACGCCTGCGTGCCCGCTGATGTAGTCGATCAGCCGCTCGAGCATCAACAGCACTTGCGGGCGTCCGCTGACGTCGGGATGGATCGTGATCGGAAAGACCGCATAGTCGAGCTCGCGGTACACCCAGTCGAACTGGTCGCGCCACAGCTCTTCGATATCCCGCGGGTTCACGAACCCATGGCTGTTCGGCGAGGCCTTGATGAACATCATCGGGGGCAGGTCGTCGACGTACCAGTTGGCGCCGATCTCGACCAGATCGATCTCCTTGCCGTGCTTCATCGGCTTCATCCACTCGTCGGCCTTCTTCGAGTAGTCGATCTTCGTCCACTGGTCGCCGCTGCGAGCGTAGAACGGAACGAAGTCGCGATAGCCCTGGCTGTGGTCGTATTCGAACCCGTACTTCAGCAGCAGGTCGACGGTGACGCTCGACATTTCCCACCACGGCGCGACATAGCCGCGCGGCGACTTGCCCGAGAACTTCTCGATCAGCTCGATCGAGCGGACGAGGACCGCCTCTTCCTGCGCCGGCGTCATCGCCACCGGGTTCTCGTGCGTGTAGCCGTGCGCGCCGATCTCGTGGCCGGCATCGACGATCATCCGCACCTGGTCCGGGAAGGTCTCGATCGAGTGGCCGGGGATGAACCAACTGGTCTTCATGCCTTTGCGTTCGAACAGCTTCAGCAGGCGAGGCACTCCGACTTCTCCGGCCCAGACGCCGCGCTGGATGTCCGACGGCGAGTCGCCACCGCCGTAGGAGCCGATCCACCCGGCGACCGCATCGATGTCGGTCCCGATCGTCGCGAGAATTTCCTTGGCCATCGATCATCTCCTGCCTGGAAAGCGATCGATGCCACCATAGACCCCGCCGGACCCCGGATCAACCGGAAGATGCGAAGCCGATCTCGACGCGCTTGTTGCGCTTGCCCTCGTTGCGGATCCTCAGCACCTTGATGGGCCCGATCTCGCCGATGTTGCGCACATGCGTGCCGCCGCAGGGCTGCAGATCGACCCCCGGGATCTTCAGCAGGCGAATGCGCCCCGCCCCGCGCGGAGGCTGCACGCTCATCGTCTTGACGAGTTCCGGTTGCGCGTCGAGTTCCTCGTCGGTGATCCAGACGGTCTCGGTGTCGATCGCGCGTTCGATCAGGGCGTTGACCTCGCGCTCGATCTTCTGCGCGTCGAGCAGGCTCATGTCGATGTCGAAATCGAGCCGGCCCTTGTCGGGCGCAATGTTGCCGCCGGTGACCGGCGCGACGACGACGCAGGACAGCACGTGCAGGCAGGTGTGGATGCGCATCATCGCGTAGCGTCGGTCCCAGTCGATCGCGGCTTCGACTTCGTCGCCGACCGCCAGCGGCACGGCGGCGCCCGGCGCGGCGACGTTCGACCCAGCGGCGCCCGGCGCAGCGCCGGCCGGGACGTGGACGACGCTGTCGATGCCCTCCCCCTTGCGCGTGTCGACGATCGGCACGACGAGGCCATCGGCGCGCCGAAGCTCGCCGATGTCGCCGGGCTGGCCGCCGCCGGCCGGATAGAAGACGGTGCGGTCGAGTTCTATGCCACGGTCGTGGACCGCCACGACCTTTGCAACACAGGATCCGAGGTAGGCGTCGTCTCGGAACAGCGGTTCGGTGCTCATCGTGCTCTCGGCCCGGTCAGAGGACCCTTCATCGTTTGCCCTGCGGTTCGAGCAAGGACTCGAAAGCGCCATTGAGCACAGCCTCGGCCTGCGCGAGCTGCGTGCGCCGCTGCGCCAACCAGTCGCGGTCGCGGTCGAGCGCCTGTTGCGCTTCGGCCAGCATGCGCCGGACTTCGTCTGGCTGCGGGCCGCCAAGGCCGACGCGGGTGCGCACCATGTGCGCCGGCGACAGCGCGTCGCGGAATGCCCCCTCGTCGAGCGGCAGCCTGTCGGGACCCGCAACGCTCGCGCCATCCGCCCCTGTCGAATCTTTCAAGGATTCCGCGTAGATCTTCACGGCCTCCGAGTACGGGAACTCCTTCGGCCGGTAGCCTTTCTCCCGCGCGTGCACGACGACCTCCGACGCGAAGTGATGGCCAACCCGGAACGGCACGGCGTGCTGCCGCTGAAGCGTCTCGGCCAACTCCATCGACGTCGTCCACTCGGATTCGAGCTCCTCGAGCGCACGCTGCGGGTCGATCCGCAGTGCCGCCAGCGTATCGGCTGTCATTCGCAGCATGTCGACACCCAAGACGAAGGTACGCGCCCCGCGCTCGTCCCAGGCGCGCTTGTAGTCGGTCATGCCGGGCGTCACGTTGTGTGCGCGCAAGGTGACGGCCTGCGCCGAGGCCACGACGTCGGAGGCCTTGCCGCGCGTGTTCTGGATGATCCCCGGATTCGCCTTCTGCGGCATCGCGCTGCTGGTGTAGGTCTTGCCGCGATCGAGCAGGATCCACGGTCGGACCTGGTGGTACTGCACGTGCAGGTCCTGCATCAGCGCGCCGACGCGGATCGCGATCGAACCGGCGATGCCGGCCGCCTCGATCGGGATGTCGTAGGTGCTGATCTGGCCGGCGTCATAGCTGTTGACGATCGGTGCATCGAATCCGAGCAGCGTGGCAAGCCGTTCGCGATCGAGCGGCCAGCTCGAGTTCGCGAGCACGGCCGTGCCGAGTGCGCTGCGGTTGATGCGCGGCCAGGCCTCGCGGATCCGCTGCGCGTCGCGGCCGAACGATTCATGGAAGGCGAGCAGGTAGTGGGCCAGGCTGATCGGCATCGCCTGCACGCCGTTCGTGTAGGCCGGGACGAAAGTCTCGACGTGTTCGGTGGCCAGGTCGAGCATCCTTGCGCGGACTTCGTCGAGCCGCTCCGCGAGATCGAGCATCGCCGTGCGCAGCCGCGCCGCGTCCATCGTCGCGTGCATGTCCTGCCGACTGCGCCCCGAGTGGATCAGCGAGGCTTGCTGCCCTGCCTCGTCGGTGATGATCTTCTCGATCTGCAGCACATCGGTCGGACGCTTGCCGTCGGGCCGCGCGCCCTGTTCGATCGAATGCGCGACGCCGCGGGCGATCGTCGATACCTGGTCCTTCGGCAGGATCCCGCGCTCGGCCCCGACGACGGTCGAAGCCATGTTGATGCGGCCGACCCAGTAGAAGAAGTCCTGCGCCTTCGCGACCGGGCTGGTCGCGACGCCGTCGACCTTGCCCTGGATCGCGGCAGCCTGCGCCATGCATTCCTCGGTGCTGCGGCACGAGGTGGCGCCGGTGTTCGCCGCCATCAGCGGGGCACTGAAAATCGCGCTCAGCGCAATTGCGACTGGAAGTCGACGGAGAACTGGGGATCGACGGAAATTTCGGTTCATCGCTATGACCTCATGGCAATCAAGTCGCAACCGAAGCTTGTCGAGGGAGCTTCGGCCTGCATCGTCGCCCGCGTGCTGCGCCTCGCCCCTACATCGTCCGCGTCCGCGTCGCTTCGACGTAGCCTTCGAGACCGATCGCCAGCACCGACATCAGCAGGATCGTGCCCAGCATCAGCGCGGCAATCGCGATCAGCACGACAGCCCAGCGATTGTTCGATTCGATGCCGGAGTCGGGATTGTGCCTGGCGTCCCACTTCTTGTCGGGCGTCAGGCAGATCAGGATGGCCTCGAGCATGGCGACGACTGCCACCAGCGCGGCGATCAGGAAGCCCGGATGCCGGAACCACGCGTCGCCGCCGGTGGCAAGCGCCAGTCCCATCGTCGGCATCGCGATGACCGGATAGATCCACCAGAATCGCCAACCGAGATACAGCCGGTGGGCGCCGGCCCAGCCGAGAACCAATCCGAGCGCGCCGGCGAGCGCCTTCGAGCGATGCGCAGAGGTTGCGCGAGATGACAGCGAGCCGTTCATGGGTCCGAGTCTAGCCGACCGCGTCTAGCCGACCGCGTCTGGCCGACCGCGTCTAGCCGACCGCGTCTGGCCGACCGCGTCTGGCCGACCGCGTCTGGCCGACCGCGTCCACTGAGCCAGGCTGGACCGCCCTGCTAGACTCGATCGATCCTCCTGCGCCCGATGGTCCCCCATGCTCGACGATCGTTCGCCGGCCTCGACCGACGAGGCCGGCCAGCCGCTGCAATCCATGATCCGACGCGCGATCCGGATCCGCGGCGCGCGCCAGCACAACCTGAAGAACGTCGACATCGACATCCCGACCGGCGAGCTCGTCGTGTTCACCGGGGTGTCGGGCTCGGGCAAGTCCTCGCTGGTCTTCGACACGCTGTACGCGGAGGGGCAGCGACGTTACGTCGAGACCTTCTCGGCCTACGCGCGCCAGTTCCTCGACCGGATGGACAAGCCGCAGGTCGACCGGATCGAGGGCGTGCCGCCGGCGATCGCGATCGACCAGACGAACCCGGTGCGCACCTCGCGGTCGACGGTCGGCACGATGACCGAGCTGAACGACCACCTGAAGCTGATGTTCGCGCGCGCGGCGGTGCTGCACTGCCGGCGCTGCGCGCGGCCGGTGCGTCGCGATACGGTGGCCGGAGTTCGCGAAGCGCTGGCGACACGCGCGGCAGCCGCCGGCGACCCGCGCCTGGTGATCAGTTTCCCGGTGCCGGTGCCGGCAAACTTCGGAGAGGACGAGGTGCGCGCGCACCTCGAGGCGCAGGGCTACACGCGGGTGCAGGCGGTCGAACCCGCGTCGTCGGCAGCCGGTGGGGCGGGCGCCACGACCTCGGCCGGCGCCGCGTCCCAGTGCGCGCAGGACCGCTTCCGGCTGGGCTCGGTCGAAGATTCCAGGGTCGCCGACGCCGTCGAGAACGCAATGGCCCGCGGTCATGGCCGGATGTCGGTGCACGTGCTCGACGACTCGGGCGAAGAAGCGGCGCGCTGGCGGTACAGCACCGACCTGCATTGCGCCGACTGCGACATCGCCTACGCCGACCCGCTGCCCAGTCTGTTCTCGTTCAACTCGCCGCTGGGCGCCTGCGAGGCCTGCCGCGGCTTCGGGCGCGTCATCGGCATCGACCTCGGCCTGGTCGTTCCCGACGAAGGCCTGACGCTGGCCAAGGGCGCGGTCAGACCCTGGCAGACCGAGAGCTTCAAGGAGTGCCAGCGCGAGATGAAGAAATACGCCGGGGCGGCCGGCGTGCCGATGGACGTGCCCTGGCGCGAACTCGACGATGCGCAGCGCCATTGGGTCATCGAAGGCGGCGACGACTGGACCGGCAAGTGGCAGACGCAGTGGTACGGCATCCGGCGCTTCTTCGACTGGCTCGAGTCCAAGGCCTACAAGATGCACATCCGCGTGCTGCTGTCCCGGTATCGCTCGTACACGGCCTGCGGCGTCTGCCGCGGCGCGCGGCTGAAGCCCGATGCACTGCTGTGGCGCGTCGGCGCGCCCGCCGACGCGCAGGCGGCGCTGGCGTCGAGCGGTGCCGGCTACACCCGCTTCCTCCCCGCCGGCGTCGCCTGGACCGAAGAACAACTCCAGTCCCTCGCCGGCCTGTCGATCCACGACCTGATGCTGTTGCCGATCGAGCGGGTCTCGCGCTTCTTCGAGGCGCTGAAGCTGCCGCCGCCGTTCGACGAAGCGACCGAACTGCTGCTGACCGAGATCCGTGCGCGGCTGCGCTATCTGCAGCAGGTCGGCCTCGGCTACCTGACGCTCGACCGCCAGTCGCGCACGCTGTCGGGCGGCGAGGTCCAGCGGATCAACCTGACCACGGCCCTCGGCACCTCGCTGGTCAACACGCTGTTCGTGCTCGACGAGCCGTCGATCGGGCTGCACCCGCGCGACATGGGCCGCATCATCGAGGTCATGGAACGGCTGCGCGACGCCGGCAACTCGCTGGTCGTCGTCGAGCACGATCCGCAGGTGATGTTCGCGGCCGACCGGATCGTCGACATCGGCCCCGGCCCCGGCGAACGCGGCGGAAACATCGTCTTCGAAGGCAGCCCGTGCGCGCTGAGAAATGCCGACACGCTGACCGGCGACTATCTGTCGGGCCGGCGCCAGGTCGACACCGGCCGGCCGCTCGCGGTCGGCCCGTCGACGAAGCGGCTGCTCCTCGAGGGTGCGCGCGAGCACAACCTGAAGAACGTCTCGGTCGAGATTCCGCTCGAACGGCTGGTCGTGCTGAGCGGCGTCTCGGGCAGCGGCAAGTCGACGCTGATGCAGAACGTGCTGCTGCCGGCGCTGATGAAGGCACGCGGCAAGCCCACCGAGGCGCCCGGCGACCATGACCGCCTGCTCGGCGACGACTGGATCGGCGACGTCGTCTTCGTCGACCAGTCCCCGATCGGCAAGACCGCGCGCAGCAACCCGGTCAGCTACGTCGGCGCCTTCGATCCGATCCGCAAGCGCTTCGCGGCCGCCGAGCTGTCGAAGGAGCGCGGCTACACGGCCGGCACCTTCAGCTTCAACGCCGGCGACGGGCGCTGCCCGACCTGCGGCGGCAACGGCTTCGAACACGTCGAGATGCAGTTCCTGTCCGACGTCTACCTGCGCTGCCCGGACTGCGACGGCAAGCGCTTCCGCCCCGAAGTGCTGGAAGTCACGATCGCCGGCCGCGACGGCAGCCAGCGCTCGATCGCCGAAGTGCTCGAACTGACCGTGCACGAGGCGCTCGACTTCTTCGGCGCCGCGCCCGATCTGCGTGCGCGGCTGCAACCGCTCGCCGATGTCGGACTCGACTACCTGCGGCTGGGCCAGCCGGTACCCACCTTGTCGGGCGGCGAAGCGCAGCGGCTCAAGCTCGCCGGCTTCCTCGCCGAGGCGGCCAGCCAGGGGCTGACGAACGACGCCGCTCCCGGCCACGCGTTCGCAAGGACCGGCCGCCGCGGCACGCTGTTCATGTTCGACGAGCCGACGACCGGCCTGCACTTCCACGACGTCGCCAAGCTGCTGCGCGCGTTCCGCAAGCTGATGAGCGCCGGCCACTCGCTGCTGGTCATCGAGCACAATCTCGACGTGATCCGTGCCGCCGACTGGCTGATCGACCTGGGTCCGGAAGGCGGCGACGGCGGCGGCCGGATCGTCGCGACCGGCACGCCGGCCGAGCTGGCTCAGGCCGCCGAAACGCACACCGGAAAGGCACTGGCCGACTACGCTGTCGAATTCGGCTCGGACTCCCCCACCGAATCGCCACAAACGAGCCTCTCGGCCGAAGAACCGATCGGACGCGCGCTGCAGAGTGTGCTGCGCGAGCGAGCGCGCGAATCGATCTTCGTTCACCACGCGCGAGAACACAACCTGAAGAACATCGACGTCGAGGTGCCGCGCGACAAGCTCACCGTCATTACCGGCGTATCCGGCTCGGGCAAGTCCACGCTGGCCTTCGACGTGATCTTCGGAGAGGGCCAGCGCCGCTATCTCGAATCGCTGAACGCCTATGCGCGCCAGTTCGTCCAGCCCTCTTCCCGCCCCGACGTCGACGGCGTGTTCGGCATCCCGCCGACGGTCGCGATCGAGCAGCGCACGAGCCGCGGCGGGCGCAAGAGCACGGTCGCAACGCTGACCGAGATCTACCATTTCCTGCGCCTGCTCTACGTGAAGCTCGGCGTCCAGTACTGCCCGAACTGCGAGGCGCGCATCGAGCCGCAGGACTTCGACGCGATCGCCGCACGCATCCTGCGCGACTACCGCGGCCGGCACATCGGCCTGCTGGCGCCGCTGGTCGTCGCACGCAAGGGCGTCTACACCGACCTCGCGAAATGGGCGAAGGCCAAGGGCTTCGGCCATCTGCGCGTCGACGGCGCCTTCCTGCCGACAGATCGCTTCCCGCGGCTCGACCGCTACATCGAGCACGATATCGAGCTACCGGTCGCCGACCTGACGGTGGACCCGGCCAGCGAGGCGCAATTGCGCGATGCACTGCGCCAGGCACTCGATCTCGGCAAGGGCATCGTGATGATCGCCGCGCCACTCGACGGGCTTCGATCGGCCGCCGACGACGGCGACGCGCAGGGTTACGAAGCCGCCGCCGCGGCGCTCGAAACGCGGCTGTTCTCGACGAAACGCGCCTGCCCCTCGTGCGGCACGAGCTTCCCGGAACCCGATCCGCGGATGCTCTCGTTCAACTCGAAGATCGGCTGGTGCACGGATTGCGTCGGCACCGGGGTGAAGCTGCCCTACGTGCCGAAGCTCGACCCGAAGAACCGCGCCGACGAGGATTCGAGCACCGATGCGATCGGCCACCTGGCCGAGAAACTCGCCGACCAGCTTGCCGCGCAGGCCGCCGCCGCGACGTCCGGGACGACGGCACCGGGCATTTCATCCGAGTCGACCACTGTCGTCGACGAGCCCTGCCCTGCCTGCGACGGCCGACGTTTGAACCCGACGGCACTGGCGGTGCGCCTGCTCGACCTGTCGATCGCCGAACTCACTGCGATGCCGGTCGACGATTGCCTGCACTGGCTGCGCCAACTCGGTTTTTCCGGCCGCGAGCGGGAGATCGCGCGCGACGTGCTGGCCGAGATCCGTTCGCGGCTCGATTTCCTGGCCGCCGTCGGCCTCGGCTACCTGACGCTCGATCGTGCCGCGCCCACGCTGTCAGGCGGTGAGGCGCAGCGCATCCGGCTTGCCGCACAGCTCGGCTCGAACCTGCAGGGCGTCTGCTACGTGCTCGACGAGCCGACGATCGGCCTGCATCCGCACGACAACCGGATCCTGCTCGATACGCTCGAAGCGCTGCGCGAAAAGGGCAATACGCTGCTCGTCGTCGAGCATGACGAAGACACGATCCGGCGCGCCGACCACGTGATCGACATCGGGCCCGGTGCCGGCCGGCTCGGTGGCCGGATCATCGCGACCGGCCACCACGAGGAACTCGCGAAGCATCCGGACAGCCTGACCGGACGCTTCCTCGCGAACCCGCTGCAGCATCCGCTGGTGCCGCCGAGGCCGGTTCCGGACATCGGCGAAGTCAGCTCTTCAACGGCGGGCGCAGCCGAGTCGAACGGCTGGCTGTCGTTGCGTGGCGCGCATCTGCACAACCTGCGCCACGTCAACGCGCGCATCCCGCTGCGCCGGATGACCGTCGTCACCGGCGTCTCGGGCTCCGGCAAGTCGACGTTGGCGC
>CALLYQ010000568.1 GCA_937858875.1 uncultured Lautropia sp.
CCCGGGTCAGTTTTAAATCGGCGCGGCGGGTCAGTTTTAAGTCGGCGCCAACACCGCACGACCACCACCAATGTCGTTTCCGTTCCTGAGGTTGAGATAAAGCGCGGTCACGGCCATGTAGCCTTGGACATAGGGCTGTTGGTCGATCGAGAACTCGATCTGGCCATCCTTGATCAGGCTGGCGACATCGGGATCGAGGTCGAAGGTCATCACCTTGGCATCGCTGCCGGCCCACGCCTTCGCCTTGATCGCTGCATGTGCTTGCTGCGCTCCAAGAGTAACGACGTAGTCGATCGAACGGTCGGTCGACAGCGCGGCTTGCAGCGTGGCCGTCACTTCTGCGTTGTTGGCGCCGTTGACCTGGATGTTCCGGGTGCCGGGCACCTTTGACTTCACGCCTGCACAGCGGGCCTCGAGTGCGACCGATCCGGTCTGCTGGATCACGCAAAGCGGGCGGACGCCGCCACTGGCCGCGATCCGCTCCCCGGCGGCGGCTCCGGCTACGGCCTCGTCAGAGCCGAAATACATTGACGCACCAGCGTCCTTGTACTGGTCGATGCCGGCATTGAAGGCGACCAGAGCAATGCCCGCGCTATTGGCGTTGCGCATCGCACCGCGCAGGGCATCCGGGGTGGCCATCGTCGTCGTGATGCCGTCCACTCTGGAATCGATGGCGTTCTGGATCAGCTTTGCCTGCTCCCCTGCGTTGGGATCGCTGGAGTACTTCAGGGTGGTGCCAGTATCCCTGGCCGCCTGTTCGGCGCCGGCCCGGATCTTGTCCCAGAACGTGTCGCCGGATGTTTCGTGGGTGATCACCGCGATGGTGTAACTGGCGTTGTCGCTTCCATCGCCGGTTCGCTGAGCACCTCCGTCGGAACATGCCGTGAGCGCGAGTGCCACCATCGCCGCACAGGCAAGGACGGTTCGCGCGGCTGCGTATCGAGTGTATCGAGTGAGCGTTGAAGGTGCGTGCATCGAGTGCAAGGCAGGTGGAGCGTCGCATCGCTTGATCGATTTTCCGGCCGGATCAACCGACACGTCTTTGGCATCCGTGTCTGTGAGATTGGCCGATGCGAACAAAAGCATCATCGAAACATCCCTCCGCCTGCCTTGCACGTCATGAAATTGCTCCACCAGCACCCGATGGTCCCTTGCGCTGCGGATCAGGGCTGACGCACTTCGAGACCCAGAGCATCTGCAATCGCCTTCCAAGGCACCATCTTATAGTTCTGGTTCTCGACGGGCAGCACGTTGCGTCCGTCCTGCGCGACCATCGCACCGTGCTCGAAGCCCGCGCCGAGGTTGCGACTGCTGATATCGAGTCCGTCGGTCTCGGAAATGCCGTCGATCCCGCGCGCAGGATCGCTGGCCACCGCGAACGAGCCCAGGTATTCCCGTGCGCCCTCGCGGCGATACACCGCATAGGTGTCGTTGCCCTGGCTCGAGATCACGATGTAACCGCGGCCACCGCCCAGGTCATACAGTCCCATGCCTTCGATGTCGTCCTTGATCGCAGGATTGGCATCGACGCGATCCATCGCGGTCTTGTCGTTGCCGCCATCGGGTTCGGCCGCCAGCGACCACAGCGCGACGTCTTCTTCGCCGACATACAGCACGCCAGCATCGTCATCGACCACGCAACCTTCGGTCTGCGAATCGAACGTGAGCTCGCGGACGAGCTCGGCCCATACCCGACCATTGCCGGCATCGACCAGTCGCCACTGCTTCTTGGCGGTTTCGTCGCCATTGACGAAGACGTAGGTGTCACCGTTGCGTGCGCTGCGATACATGCACAGGCCGTAGGGATCATGCATGCCGGTGGATTGCGGCCCGTCGGCCACGTCCACCAGCGTCCGGGTGGCGACATCCAAGCGGTAAATCGCGATCGTCTTGTCGGTGCGATTGGTCGCAGTGACCAGCGTGACCTCGCGTCCTCCCAGCTTGAAACCATCGCGCAGGTCGACGTTGTTCATCTTGCCGTCCGGCAGGAACTGCACCACCTTGCCCTGCAGGTCGTAGATGTACAGCCCCGCCTTCTTGTCGGTGGCGATGATCAGGCTCTTCGCCGGGTCAGTCGGATGCGCCCAGATCGCGGGATCGTCCGCAGCGTCGCCGAAGCTCCCAACCGGCACCGTTTCCGCAGTTGGCAGCACCACGGCGACCGGTGATTTCGCGCTTGCACGTGGATCCGACTGCGCCGCGCCGGCCGCGATCCCGAACGTCTTCGCCAGCGTCGCGATCGATACCAGCTTCACGTCGGGGCCATCCTCATCGACCACGAGCAATACGCCATTCGGGTAGGTGTCGCCGCTCGCAGCGCTGGTCGCATACAGCGGCCCCGGTTCGCCGATCGGTTCCTCGCTGCCGCGCAACGCGACTGTCGTGCTGCCAATGAAAGCCGCATCGCGATCCAGGTCATACAGGTTGATGTTGCCCGCCGATGCGTTGGAAGCCAGCAGCCAGTGCGCGCCCTCGCCGCCATCGTGGATCGCCAGTCCCCCCACTTCTTCTTCGAGATGGCCCCGCGGCGAATCCAGTAACACGGCACCCACGTCCGACTCGGGATCAGCGTTGAAGCGCCAGATGCCGACCGCTTCCTCGGACGCGTAGACATGCCCGCCACGCGTATCGACGACACATTGCTTCAACGGCGACGGCACCGAGATGCGCCGCACCTGGCGTGCATCGAGCTTGCCGTCGGCGGTGCCGTAGATGACTTGCTGATCGACTTCACCGCCGTCGCCGACGATGAACGCATGCAGGCCGCCGTCGAGCGGATGCCGATACAGGCACACACCCTCTGCCGCGAACCCAAGAGGAACCGCGCGCGCGCCGACTTCCGTCAATGCGTCCCCGGCCAGGCGGAACAGGCGCAATGTCTGGCTGGTGATGTCGATGGCGGCAACCACCGTCGCCACTTCGCCACCGAGCGGCACCCCGTAGCCCACATCGACTGCGACCACCTCGCCCGCCGGTGTCGCGCCCAGACGCTTGCCGTCCGAGGAATACAGTTCCAGCCCACCGAGTGCCGTCGCAGCGACGATACGCACGTCAGCACCTTCGCCGTGGATCAATGCGGCGCTGCCGATTTCACCCGAGCCACTCGCGGCCGTGGCCGCAACCGCTTCTGATTGCCGCGGTTGCGGCGGTGCAGCATCTGTGGACTGTACTCTTCCGCAGGCCGACAACAGAAAGGCAATGCTGACGAGGCATGCCGAAATCAGGCTGTTTTTCATGTTTCCTCCGCTTGGACGGCTGTTTCCTCGCCACGATCCGGCGTCCGTCCCCCAGCCGTAGCTAACGCCCTCTCCGGTCAATTTGCAAGAAATATTCTATTTCTATTGAAATATGGAATCTTTGTTCGTAATCTCGCCTGCAGCTGCCTGCAGATCCGAATGGCCATCGGCAGCAGATCGTCCTCGGGAGGGACAGAATCATGCGGACATTGCGTCGAAATGCGCTC
>CALLYQ010000569.1 GCA_937858875.1 uncultured Lautropia sp.
CGACGGCCAGCCGGCCTACTGCGCTGTCGGTACGCTCACGATGATGTCGGCGACCGTTGCCAAGCTGGCTGCGCTGCACGGCGACGTATCGGCGCGGCATATGGCGCTGATGGTCCGCGCGCTGGCCGAGATGGGCGTCCGCGCGCTGTACGTCGAGCGCGCGCACGGCACGGTCCCGCTGGGCGAACGGATCGAGAGCGGCGATTTCTCCGGGTGGTTCCGCGTGGACATCGTCGACGCGGGCGAGAGAGCCGAGCGTAGATATGGATAGAGGTTGATAGGGCGGTGCCGCGACGGCTCGCCATTTTTGCGCCTCGCTACTGTATTGACGTACAGTATCCGCATGTTCGTCGACCTCATCCCTTTGCGCGTTGCCGGCCGGCCCCGGTCGCGGGACGAACTCGCCGCGGCGGAGCCGGTGCGGGGCGATGTGATCATCTTGCGAACGCGCGAATCGCGCATGAGCAAGCGATACACCGCTCGTTTCGCCTTGCCAAACGGCGTGCATCCCTTGCCGGAGATGGTCGACGTGCGGCTCGTTGCGATGGACAGAAGTGGATTCGTCGTCACGGGCTACTGTGACGATCTTCGCCAGAGTTGGTGGTGCAGGCCGGCAGAGCGCCCGCGAGACACTGCGTCGCCACTTGCGACGTGGGGCTCCGTGCCTTCTGTCGCGCATGAGCCGGGCCAGGAGAGATGATGCAAGGTTGTCGGGGCAGCCAATCGCGCTGGCAAAGTGATACGTGATTCGATACGACCGGCCGCCACGCCAGTGCTGGCCTTGTCATCTACCCCTTGAGCTACGGAGGCGTTGTGCGTGAGCAGCTTGCGATTCTAACGGGATTCGCCGAGCTCGCTGGCCGATGGCGAATCTGAGGAGTGCTCGCTGTTGCGCACCCAGTCATCGATCCGGAAAGATAGGCCGGTCGACGATCGGTGGGGCTCGCTGGATTGGAGCGTCCACTCTTCCGGGCCGATCGCCTCGAATCTGACGTCGCCTTCGACGTCGAGTTCGATCTCGGTGATGATCGCCCGGTCGGCGATTGGTAGCGCGTCTTCGAACAGTTGCGCGCCGCCGATGACGAAGAGTTCATCGGTGGCGAAGATTTCGGATCGGGTGGGGTTCGGCTCGCTGGCCGATGACTCGCTGCGTGGCGTGCTGGCGAGGCGGATTGCTTCATCGAGAGAGCCGGCGCGTTCGGCGCCCGGCTGCGCCCAGTCAGGATCGCCGGTGACGACGATCGTGCGCCGTCCAGGCAGCGTGCGCCCGATCGATTCGAAGGTGCGCCGCCCCATGACGATCGTATGGCCCATCGTCGTGGCCTTGAAATGGCGCAGATCCTCGGGCAGATGCCAGGGAAGCGTATTGTCGCGGCCGATGACGCCGTTGCGGGCGCGGGCAAGCAGCAGTGTGACGCGCGGTTGCCTGCTCATCAGATGGCCACCGGCGCCTTGATGTTCGGATGCGCCTGGTAGTCCTGAAAGGCGAAGTCCTCGAATCGATAGTCGAAGATCGATTCCGGATGGCGAAGGATCTCGAGCCGCGACATGGGATAGGGCGCGCGCGTCAGTTGTTCGCGAGCCTGCTCGAAGTGATTGTTGTACAGATGGCAGTCGCCGCCCGTCCAGACGAAATCGCCGGGCTGTAGATCGCATTGCTGGGCGACCATCTCGGTCAGCAGCGCGTACGACGCGATATTGAAGGGCACGCCCAGGAAGATGTCGGCGCTGCGCTGGTACATCTGGCACGACAGACGCCCGCCGGCCACGTAGAACTGGAAGAAGGCGTGGCAGGGCGCGAGTGCCATCTTCGGCAGGTCGGCCACGTTCCATGCGGACACGATCAGCCGCCGCGAATCGGGCTCCTTGCGGATGCGATCGATGACTTCGCTGATCTGGTCGATCCCGCCGCCGTCGGCAGTCGGCCAGTGGCGCCACTGGTAACCGTAGATCGGCCCGAGTTCGCCGCTGTCGTCGGCCCATTCGTCCCAGATGCTGACCCCGTTCTCGCGCAGCCAACGGGTATTGGTGTCGCCCTTCAGGAACCAGATCAATTCGTTGACGATCGAGCGCAGGTGCAGCTTCTTGGTCGTGACCAGCGGGAAGCCTTCGGACAGGTCGAAGCGCATCTGCCAGCCGAAGACCGAGCGGGTGCCGGTGCCGGTGCGGTCGGATTTTTCCACGCCACGCTCGAGCACGTGGCGCATCAGGTCGAGGTACTGTTTCATTCGTCGCACGTTGAGGACGGCTCAGCCGCCGCCGAAACCTCCGCTGCCGCGGATGCCGCCACTGCCGCGAATCCCGCCGGCACCTCCGATGCTCCCGGCGGCAGCCCCGCCC
>CALLYQ010000570.1 GCA_937858875.1 uncultured Lautropia sp.
GGTGCCGCTCAAGGACACCATCCGCAGCTTCAAGGCGATTCTGTCGGGTGAGTACGACGCGCTGCCCGAGCAGGCGTTCTACATGGTCGGCGCGATCGAAGAGGCGTTCGAGAAAGCCAAGACGATGCAGTGAGGAAGGGAAGGGAGAAGGGAGAAGGGAGAAGGGTGTCCAGGGGCATCGTCGCTCTTCGTGCTGAAAACCGATTCCTTCCGAGGGAAACATGACCACCATTCACGTCGACGTCGTCAGTGCCGAAGCCTCGATCTTCGAAGGCAAGGCCGAGTTCGTCGTGCTGCCGGGCGAAAGCGGCGAGCTGGGGATCTACCCGCAGCACACGCCGCTGATCACCCGCATTCGCCCGGGTGCCGTGCGGATCAAGGTTGCCGGCCAGGCTGACGAAGAATTCGTCTTCGTGGCTGGCGGCATTCTCGAGGTCCAGCCGAACCGGGTCACCGTGCTCGCCGATACGGCGATCCGCGGGCGCGATCTCGACGAGGCGAAGGCCAACGAAGCGCGCAAGGCGGCCGAAGAAGCACTGACCAACCGCCAGGGCGAAATCGACTACGCGAAGGCGCAGGCGGAACTCGCCGAAGCCATCGCGCAGATCCAGGCACTGCGCAAGTTCCGCAGCCGCAAGTAGGCCGCACTCGACGGCCGGGCGCATTGGGTCCGGCCGCGCCTGGCCGGCCGCGCCTGGCCGGCCGCGCCTGGCCAGCCGCAGGCGATGAACGCCTCGCGATCCATGCAGACACCCGCCATCGTGCGGGTGTCTTGTTTTTGGGGCGTCATCGACGACCGTCTGTCTTTTCGATGCGCGATTTGCTAACATATTAGCGAGTTATTGCCGCGGCCGTGCCGCCGTGCCTTCGCGCTTTCGAGGAGCATCGAACATGAATCGACGACAGATGTTGGCGGCAGTCGCCGCGTTGGCCGCACTGCGCCCGGCGTTCGCGCAGTCGGGATTCCCGTCACGCACGGTCCGAATCGTGGTGCCGTTCGCACCCGGCGGCACGACCGATCACGTCAGCCGCCTGATTGCAACGGAGCTCGCGAAACTGTGGGGCGAAGGCGTGGTCGTCGAGAACAAGCCGGGAGGCGGCACGATCATCGGGGTCGATACCGTTGCCAAGGCGCCCGCGGATGGCTATTCACTGGTTACGGTCACCGGAAGCTTCGCGGTCAATCCATCGCTGATGCCGAAACTGCCTTACGACACCGCGAAGGATCTGCGTCCGGTCGCGATGCTCGCGAAATCCGATCATGTGCTGGTCGTGCACCCTTCGGTCGCGGCGGCGGGCCTGCGCGAATTCGTCGCGCTGGCCAAGGCCAATCCAGGCAAATTCGCCTATGCATCGTTCGGCAACGGCACGTCGGCGCACCTGGCCGGTGAGGCGCTGAACCTGCAGGCCGGACTGGACCTCGTCCACGTTCCCTACAAGGGCCAGGCGCCGGCACTTGCCGATGTCATGGGCGGCCAGGTTCAGGCGGTGTTCGCCAACCTGCCCGAGGTCCTGCCGCAGATCCGGTCCGGGCGGGTCAAGGCCTTGGGCCTCGCAGCAAAGGAGCGTTCGGCGATGGCGCCCGACATTCCCACGCTCGCCGAACAGGGATACGCGGGGCTGGAATCCAGTTCGTGGTCGGGCCTGCTCGCCCCAGCGGGCACGCCGGACGCGGTGGTCGAGAAGATCAACCACGATGTCAACGCCATACTTGCGACCGCCGAAACCCGCAAGGCCGTCGAAGACGGCGGGATCACCCCGCAACCCGCCACGCCGGAGGCCTTCGGCCGCTTCCTGCGCGCGGAGATCGACCGCTACGCCGTCGTCATCCGGAAGGTGGGGATCACGAAGGACTGAACCGCGGCGGCGCTTTGCCCCGGCGACGGCGCCCGATCGGTGGCCGCTGCGCCGCTCGCCAGTATCATTGAGCGATGCGCGCGAATCGGTCGCGCCTCGAACAGGAACACCCGTGAACCAGCCGTCCAAACCCGTGATCGTCCTGACCTCGCTCGACTACGACCGGCTCGAGGCCTTGCTCGATTCCCTGCCCGACAGCGCGATGCCGGGCAAGGCGAATCTGCAGGCCGAACTCGATCGGGCCGAGATCGTCGAGCCGAAGGACATCCCGCCCACGGTCGTCACGATGAATTCGACCGTGCGCTTTGCACTCGAGGAGACGGGCGAGGAGTTCAGCTACACGCTCGTCTATCCGAAGGAGGCCGACGGCAACGCGGGGCGGATCTCGGTGCTTGCGCCGGTCGGCAGTGCGCTGCTCGGCCTGTCCACCGGCGATCGGATTTCGTGGCCCGGGCCGGGTGGCAAGCCGATCAAGGTGCGGATCGTCGATGTCGTCTACCAGCCGGAGCGTGCCGGCGAAATGCATCGCTGATCCGAGCGAAGATTTCCAACCACGGAGAGCAGGCAAATGGCGAGCGAGGGTTATCACGAGCCGATCGGTGAACTCAGCGACGAAACCCGCGACATGCATCGGGCGATCGTCTCGCTGATGGAAGAACTCGAAGCCGTCGACTGGTACAACCAGCGCGTCGACGCCTGCAAGGATCCGCAGCTCAAGGCGATCCTCGAGCACAACCGCGACGAGGAGAAGGAGCACGCGGCCATGGTGCTCGAATGGATCCGCAGGCGGGACGGCGTGCTGTCGAAGGAACTCAAGGAATACCTGTTCACCGACGGCAAGCCGATCTACGACCCCAACGAAGAGCACGATCACTGATCGAGAGGCGGACCTGGCCCCGCCCATCCCGTGTACTCGTTTAGCTTCCTGGACTGGGCGGCGCTGGGGCTGTGGGGCCTGGTCTGCCTCGGCTACGGCTTCTTCGCCGAACGCGTCGGCGACCGCCGCCCGAACCTGATGGCGTCGATGGCCCGTTTCCGGCGCACCTGGATGCGGGAGGCGTATCTGCGCGATGCCCGCATCGCCGACGTCGGCCTGATCGGCAACCTCATGCAGAGCGCGACCTTCTTCTCGTCGACGACGCTGCTGGTCATCGGTGCCAGCTTCGCGCTGATGGGGACGATCGAACGCAGCGTCGAGGTCGTCGAACTGATGCGCAAGCTGCCGTTCGGCGTGCGGGTCACGCAGGAACTGATCGAGGCCAAGCTGCTCGTGCTGACGCTGGTGCTGGTCTACGCGTTCTTTCGCTTCAGCTGGTCGCTGCGCCAGTTCAACCTGGTCAATATCGTCATCGGAGCGTTTCCGTCACGCGCGCCGGGCGACGCGCCGGGCGACGCGCCGGACGAGCGGCTGATCCGCATGGCCTCGCGGCTGAACGAACTGGCCGGCCTCAACTTCACGCAGGGACTGCGCGCCTATTACTACGCGGTACCGCTGCTGCTGTGGATCATCGACGCTTGGCTCCTCGTTGCCGGCACGCTGATCATCACACTGGTTCTCTGCTACATGGAGTTCAGATCGGCGACCGTGTCGGCCCTCGCAGAGTAGAATCCGGACGTGAAACCGCTAGCCAACGACACCTTCCTGCGCGCGCTTCGGCGCGAACCGACCCCGTACACGCCGATCTGGCTCATGCGCCAGGCCGGCCGCTACCTGCCCGAGTACAAGGCCACGCGCAGCCGCGCCGGCAGCTTCATGGCCTTGTGCACGTCGCCGGAGATGGCCAGCGAGGTCACGCTGCAACCGCTCGAACGCTTCCCGCTCGACGCGGCGATCCTGTTCTCGGACATCCTGACGATCCCCGATGCGATGGGTCTGGGCCTGCGGTTCACCGACGGCGAAGGCCCGCGATTCGAGCGTCCGTTGCGCAGCGAAGCCGACATCGCAAAATTGTCCGCGCCCGACCCCGGTGGCGAACTGCGCTACGTGACCGATGCCGTGCGTACGATCCGGCGCGCGCTCGACGGGCGCGTTCCACTGATCGGCTTTTCCGGCAGCCCGTGGACGCTGGCCTGCTACATGGTCGAGGGTGGTGGCAGCTCGGACTTCCGCCAGGTCAAGACGATGCTGTATCGCCGCCCCGACCTGCTCGAGCGGATCCTGGCCGTCAATGCGGAGGCGGTGGCCGCCTATCTGAACGCGCAGATCGAGGCCGGCGCCCAGGCCATCATGATCTTCGACTCCTGGGGCGGCGTGCTGGCCGACGGTGCCTTCCAGCGTTTCTCGCTCGCGTATACGCGTCGCGTGCTCGAAGCGTTGCACACGCAGCGCGAGCCCAAGGTGCCGACGATCGTCTTCACCAAGGGCGGCGGTCCGTGGCTCGAGCAGATTGCCGACACGGGCTGCGACGCGGTCGGCATCGACTGGACCGTCGATCCCGGCCAGGCGCGGGCACGGATCGGTGCGCGTTGTGCGATCCAGGGCAACCTCGACCCGATGGCGCTGATGGCCGAGCCCGAACAGGTGAGCATCGAAGCGCGGCGCGTGCTCGATCGCTTCGGCGTGCCGAGCGAGGGTACCGGCCATGTGTTCAACCTGGGCCACGGCATTTCGCAGTTCACGCCGCCGGAAAACGTGACCGCGCTGGTCGAAACGGTCCACAGCTACAGTCGCGAACAGCGCAGCCGCGCCTGAGCGCTTGCCTGCCCGCGCGCCGGCGCGGTGGCTGGCAATCCGCCTTAGCCCAAAAGGCCGTTCGAAGCGGGCGAGCGGCGGTGGCCGGCCGACGAACGGCGGCCGCCGGCAGACGAGCGGCGTCTCGAAAAGGGCTGTATTTGCAGGCTTTCCCGTGGCTCGGGGACTGACTTATGCACAGTTCGCGCCGAACCCGGGACGATCGCGTATCCGAGTTGACCCCATTGTCAAGTCGCACGTAAGTGATTGATTTGAAAGGGCTTCGGGTTGACCAAAAAAAGGGCAATCGACCTGCAAGCACGGAAAATCAGGCCTTTGGCGCCGATCCTCGCGTCTTTCCCACAGATTTATCCACAGCTTTTGTGCATTACCTGCAAAACCGCTTCAAACCCCGATACTTGATGCTCGAACTTAAAGTGCAATCTCATGTATTAGGCCTTTCAGCCGATGAGATCCGGGTTCCGATTTCGGTCCCCGGATGCCGTCGGCAATCCGGCCGGGGTTCATGACAGCGATTTCGGACCAGCCCGGCCATCAAGCTTCGCGCTATGCGCGTGTGGCGCTCGACCTGCCGATGGCGCAACTGGGCGCAGCCTGGTTCGATTACCGGCTTCCATCCGGACAGACGGCGATCGGGCCGGGAAGCTGGGTCATCGTTCCCTGGGGGCGAGGCCGCAAGGTCGGCCTGGTCTTCGAACTCGCCGACCAGAGCGAATTGGCCCACGAGCGAATCCGGCCGATCGACGTGCCGCTCGCCGGCGCGCCGCCGGCACCGATGGAATGGCTGCGGCTGGTGCGCTTCGCTGCCGAGTACTATCACCGCGGCGCCGGCGAAGTGGCCCTGCCGGCGGTTCCGAAGCTGTTGCGCACGCCGCCGTCTGCGCGCGCCCGCGGATCGGTCTTCGAGCGTGCGCGTCGGCGCTTCGAGGCAGTGGCGGGCAGGCAGGGTGCCGGCACGCCAGATAGTGGTTTGCCGGTCGCCGACGAGCCTGGCCGATTCAGCCTCGCCGATTCCGATTCTCGCGAACCGAGTCCGGCGCAGCGCGACGCGCTGGCAGCGCTGTCCCTGGCCGGCGGATTCTCGGTGAACCTGCTGCACGGCGTGACCGGCAGCGGCAAGACCGAGGTCTACCTGCAGTGGCTGTCGGCCTTCCTGGCTGGCGACGAACAAGCGCAGGTTCTGCTGCTCGTTCCGGAGATCGCGCTGACACCGCAGCTCGCCGGGCAACTGGCGTCCCGTTTTCCCGACGAGCGCGTGGCCGTGCTGCACAGCGACCTGGCCGACGGCGATCGTGCCGCGCACTGGCTGGCAGCGGTCGACGGGCGCGCGCGCGTCGTCGTCGGAACCCGATTGGCAGTGCTGGCGCCGCTGCCGCGGCTGGCGGCGATCGTCGTCGACGAGGAACACGACCCCTCGTACAAGCAGCAGGAGGGCGTTCGCTATTCGGCGCGCGACCTGGCGATCGTCGCGGCTTCGCAACGGGGCATTCCGATCGTGCTCGGCTCGGCCACCCCGTC
>CALLYQ010000571.1 GCA_937858875.1 uncultured Lautropia sp.
TCGCGCTGGCCGGCGCGGTCGCGCTGCTGGCCTGGTCGCCCGCGCAGGCCCAGGTCTATCGCTGCGAGTCCGACGCCGGCGTCCCCGTGTACCAGGGGACGCCGTCGGGCCGGAACTGCCGTGCGGTCGATCTGACGCCGCTGACGACGATTCCGGCGCCGAAGCTGCCTGCACAGAGGCCCGGTGCCGCAGCCGGCAAGGCCGGGTCGCCCGGCGGCGGTGCGGGAGGCTCCGGCACTGCCGCCGCCGGCACGCCGGCGGACTTCCCGCGCGTCGATGCATCGACGCAGCGTGCGCGCGACGACGGCCGGCGCCGGATCCTCGAGGACGAGCTGCGCAAGGAAGAAGCGCGCCTGGAGACGCTGCGCGAAGAGTACAAGGACGGCGAGCCCGATCGCCTCGGCAACGAGCGCAACTACCAGAAGTACCTGGATCGCGTCGAACGCCTGAAGGGCGACATCGCCAGTTCCGAAGCCAACATCGGGTCGCTGAAGCGCGAGCTGTCGGCGATACGATAGGTGGCACCGGCCGGGCACCGTCAGGCCGTGCGCAACGAGCGCCGCCGGTCGCTGCTCGATGCCCTCGACCTGCTCGCACGACCTGTCGTCGTGCTCGACGCCCAGGGCAACTCGGTCTTCCTGAACCAGGCGGCCGAGCAGCTCTTCGAAGTCTCGGCCCGCATCGTTGCCGGTCAGCCGTTCGCTCGGCTGTTCGTCGACGGCAATCCGATCGAGCAGTTACTCGACGAGGCACGGGCGCGCCGTTTCGACGAGACCCGGACCGATCTGAGGCTGGCCCGGTTCGGGCGCGAGCCACTGCACCTGCTGACCAGCGTCTCGGTGCTCGAGAGCGGGCCCGGCGATCTGCTGCTCGAATTCGCCGAGCTCGACAAGCGCTGGCGCGTCGATCGCGAGGAGCACCTGCTCGGCTCGGCGCAGGCGAACCGCGAACTGGTGCGCAACCTCGCACACGAGATCAAGAACCCGCTGGGCGGAATCCGCGGCGCGGCGCAACTGCTCGAGACCGAGCTCGCGTCGCCGGCGCTGCGCGAGTACACGCAGGTGATCATCAAGGAGGCCGACCGGCTGCAGTCGCTGGTCGACCGGCTGCTGGCGCCGCATCGCCAGCCGCGGATGGTCGGCGACGTGAACATTCACGAAGTGTGCGAGCGGGTGCGGATGGTCGTGCTGGCCGAGTATCCGCACGGTCTGTCGATCCGACGAGACTACGACGCCAGCCTGCCGGAGTTCCGCGGCGACCGCGAGCAACTGATCCAGGCGCTGCTCAACCTGGTGCGCAACGCGGCGCAGTCGATGAAGGGTCAGGGCGAGATCGTGCTGCGAACGCGAATTGCGCGCCAGGTCACGATCGCGCGGCAGCGTTGGAAACTGGCACTGGACTTGCATGTCATCGATGACGGCCCGGGCGTGCCGGAAGAGATCAGGGACCGGATCTTCTTCCCGCTGGTTTCGGGGCGCGAGGGCGGCAGCGGACTCGGGCTGACGCTGGCGCAGACCTTCGTGCAGCAGCACGGCGGACTGATCGAATGCGAGAGCGAGCCCGGTCGCACCGACTTTCGCATGCTCGTTCCATTGCCCTGACAGCGTGTAGGCGGATCGAACGCGATGAACCAGATCTGGATAGTCGACGACGACCAGTCGATCAGGTGGGTGCTCGAGAAGGCGCTGGCGCGCGAAGGCTTCGAGACCCGTGCCTTCGGCAACACGCGCGACTGCCTGCGCGCGCTCGAAGACGACGCGCCGCGCGTGCTGGTCTCGGACATCCGCATGCCGGGTGCGACCGGTCTCGAGCTGTTGCAGCGCTTCAGGACCCACCGGCCGGCGACGCCGGTCATCATCATGACCGCCTATTCGGACCTGGACAGCGCCGTTTCGGCCTTCCAGGGCGGGGCTTTCGACTACCTGCCGAAGCCCTTCGATCTCGGCAACGCCGTCGAGCTGATCCGGCGTGCCTGGAACGAGAGCGAGCGCGAGGCTGCGGTCGAGGAGGTCTCCGACGCCGGGCTCGACATGATCGGCCAGGCGCCGGCGATGCAGGAAGTATTCCGGGCGATCGGGCGCCTGTCGCAGTCGAACGTGACCGTGCTGATCACCGGCGAGTCGGGTACCGGCAAGGAACTGATCGCGCGTGCATTGCACAAGCACAGCCCGCGCAGCGACCGGGCCTTCGTCGCGCTGAACACCGCGGCGATTCCGCGCGAACTGCTCGAATCCGAGCTGTTCGGCCACGAGCGCGGCGCCTTTACCGGCGCCCAGCAGATGCGCCGCGGGCGCTTCGAGCAGGCCGAAGGCGGCACGCTGTTTCTCGACGAGATCGGCGACATGCCGGCCGAGCTGCAGACGCGGCTGCTGCGCGTGCTCTCCGACGGACAGTACTACCGCGTCGGCGGCCATCAGCCGCAGAAGGCGAACGTGCGCGTGATCGCCGCCACGCACCAGCATCTCGAGGAGCGCGTGAGCGAGGGCCTTTTTCGCGAGGACCTGTTCCATCGGCTCAACGTGATCCGGCTGCGGCTGCCGCCGTTGCGCGAGCGCCGCGCCGACGTGCCGCTGCTCGCGCGCCATTTCCTGCAGGCGAGCGCGCGCGAACTCGGCGGCGAGGCCAAGCGGCTGACGGCGGCGGCGATGGAAGCGATGACCCGGTTCTCGTGGCCGGGCAACGTGCGTCAGCTCGAGAACAGTTGCCGCTGGCTGACCGTGATGGCGCCGGCACAGGTCGTCGACGTGGCGGACCTGCCGCCGGAGATTCGCGATGCCGGGCTTTCGGGCGAGCAGCGCAGGGCGGCGTCCGTCGATGCCGCCGCTGCCGCCGATCGGGCCGGAGCACTCGGGCCTGCGGCAGTCGAGGCCGGGGCGCTCGGGTTCGGTCCACTCGAGTCGGGAGCGCCGGGGCCGGGAGCGCTCGGGCCCGGGCCGTTCGTCGACGGTGCGGCGACCGGCGACATCGGCGATCCAGCCCATGACGCATGGGTAGCGCTGCTCGAGTCCGAGGTCGCGCGCCGGCTGGCGGCGCAGCCGTCCGGAGAAATCGGCGAGAGCCACAGCGAACTGATGGAGCAGTTGTCGCGCGCCTTCGAAACCGCCGTGATCGGCACCGCGCTGAAGCATACGCGGGGCCGCCGCATCGACGCCGCACTGCGGCTGGGCATCGGGCGCAATACGATCACGCGCAAGATCCAGGACCTGCATCTGGAAGACGACGACGGTTAGGAGGCTGGCGGGGCGGCGGCCCTTCTTCGAGTGATCCGTGGTCGAAATGGCAGGCGGCGTTGTGGATCATATTGATAATGCATTATCATTATCGAAATACGCCACTCTCTGCAAAAGGACGCCCATGACCTTGCCCGGCCGGCGCGCGCTCGCGCCCCTGACACTCGCCTCCCTGCTGTTGCTTGCGGCCTGCGGAGGAGGCGGCAGCGGCGACGATGAGCACGAGCACACGCACATCGACTCCGCGGGTCGTCTGGCGCTGATCGAAGACGGTTCGAATTCGGTGCGCATCTACGACCTCGACGACAAGGCCGTGCTCGCCAGCTTCGCCGTGGATCATCCCCCGTCGGCGATCCATGCCAGCCCGGGGCGTCGCCATGCGGTCGTGATCCAGCGCACGCAGGATCTCGTGCAGTTCGTCGATGGCGGCCTGTGGCAGGAAGATCACGTCGACCATCTGCACGACTACAAGGAATCACCGCGGCTGCTGGGCTTTCGGCTCGAGGGCCCGCGCCCGACCCACTACGAGGCGCACGAAGGTCTGGCGGCCCTGTTCTTCGACGGACTCGCGGCAACGGGCCTGAGTTCAGGCGTGGCGCTGCTCTCGGATGCCAGCCTGGGCAGTGCACAGGGCACGGTGGCGACGCTGCCGCTGGGCACGTGGATGCATGGCACCGCCGAGCCTCGCGGCGAGTTCCTGCTGGCGACCTATCGCGTCGCGGAGGCCGCCGGGACCTTGCCCGAGCAGGTGGATCTGTACCGGCGCAGCGGCAGCGGCTACGAATTCGTGCGCCGCTTCGACGAAAGCTGCCCGAGCCTGCACGGCAGCTTCTCGAACGAGCGCCACACGGCTTTCGGCTGCGCTGACGGCGTGCTGGTCGTGACGCAGTCGGGCAACGATTTCACGGCCCGCAAGATCGCGAACCCGCCGGAGCTGTCCGGAGACCTGCGCATCGGCACGCTCACCGGACACGACCGCCTGGGCAGCTTCGTCGGCATCGCGTCGACGGGCCTGCTGTTCGACGTGGATCCAGTGGCCGGAACGATCACGCCGATCGCCTGGGCCGAGGGGCGGACGCGGCGTGCGCACGGCTTCGATGCGAGCGGCGAGCGTTTTCTGGTGCTCGACGAGACCGGCACGCTGCATCTGCTCGATGCAACGGCTGGATGGACAGTGCAGGCCGCGATCCCGGTCGTGGGCAGCATGCCGGGTGCGGCGCCGTTTCCGTCGATCGCCTTCAGCAGTGCCGGCGAACTCGCGTACGTCAACGATCCGGCCGCCCGCGATCTCGCGGTGATCGATCTGCACGGCGCGTCGATCAGGGAGCGTCTGCCGCTCGACTTTCGTGCGACCGGCATCGTCTGGCTCGGTATCGAAGCGCATGGCGAGCACGCGCACTGATCGACTACGGCCGCGGCGCCCCGCGCCTCGAGGCAACCGAACGCTTCGCGGGCGCCGGCCGGCAATCGCGGCAACGCCCGTACAGCGTGAGTTCGTGCCGCTCGACGGTAAAACCGCTGGGCGCCAGGTTCTGCATGTCACCGGGGCATTCGTGGACGTCGAACACGAGCTCGCATTCGACGCAGCGGAAGTGGTGGTGGTGCTGCAGCGCGGAGGTCTCGTAGCGCGGAGCCTCTCCCGGCAGCTCCACGAGCTGGATCTCGCCGGCCTCGAGCAGTTGCTTGAGATTGCGATAGACGGTGGCCAGGCCCATGCGAGGGACATCCTCCCGTGCCGCGGCCAGGATTTCCGCGGGCAGCAAGGGGCGGCCGGCGAGTTCTATCGCCTTGCGGATCGAGTTGCGTTGTCGCGTCGAGCGTTCCATGGACGGGATTGTCGCCCGTTCGGGACAGCGAGTGTGCATGGCCCGACAGCCTCCTAATAGCGTACGACCTTGCTGGCGTCCATCGTGTAGCCGCTGACGCCCATCGCGCTGTCCTTGCGCCCGGCGCCGAGCTTTCCACTGGCCCAGACGGCCTCGCAAAAGCTCAGGCCTGGCCGGCGCCGCCGGCAAACAGCGAGCGCACGAGGCCCGTGCCGGCGCCCAGGACCACGAGTGCGATCACTACGCTGGGCCCGCTGGGCAGGTCGGCCCACAAGGACGCCAACAGTCCCAGCAGATAGCCCGCTACGCCGAGCAGTACCGCAGTGAACGTCGATGCGGCAGGCTCCCGGTTCGGCGTCGAGGGCGCGCGCGCCGTCATCGCCAATGCCGGAACGATCAGCGTGGCGAATACCAGGTAGATCCCGAGCAGCGGCACCGAAAGGCTGACCAGCAGCGCAAAGGCCGGGTAGAAGGCCCTGCCGTCGAACCAGATGTCCGGCCGGCGCAGGTGCACGGCCAGGAACGCAGCGGTTGCCAAGGCCAGCGGCACGAGCTGCGGCCAGGTCACCCACAGCACGTCGCCGGACAACATGCTCGCGAGCAGGTGGGCGCCGCGATGATCGGTGCTGGCCCAGAGCAGGGCCAGCACCGCGCCGGTCACGTAGACCAGGCCGATCAGCGCCTCGCGGTGATCGGGCCAGCGCCGGCTCAGCCAGGCCACCAGCCCGGCGCCGGCCAGCGCGGCCGCGGCGCCGGCGATCGTGGACAGCCCAGGGAAATGCGCGGTCTCGCCAAGGCTGCCGACGACCAGCACGCCGAGCGCCGCGACCTGCGCGATCGCCAGGTCGATGAAGACGATGCCGCGCCGCAGGACCTGCCGGCCCAGCGGGACATGGCTGAGCAGCACCAGCACGCCCGCCAGCGCCGGCGTCAGCAGCAGCGGCCAGTCGCTCACCGGTCAGCCCTCGCCGCATCCGAGGCGCCGTTCCTCCATGGCATCCAAGACCCCGCCG
>CALLYQ010000572.1 GCA_937858875.1 uncultured Lautropia sp.
AGGTCGCGGCACGATGGGCGGCGGGCTGATCTGGTACTACGTGCGTCCGCCGGTCGTCGGGCTCGAGTACGAAATGGACGTGCGCGGAGCGGTCCGGGAATTGCTGCTCTGACCCAGGTCGTCCAGATCGGTCCGTTCGCCTGGTCGGCGCAGCTGCTTCTCGCCTTCGGGGCGATCGGACTCGGCCTGGCCGTCGGCCGGCGCACCGGCCTTCGATCCGGCGTGGACGCCACGGGCTGGCTCTGGCAGACGCTGCTGGTCGGCCTGCTGGCCGCGCGGCTCGCCTATGTCTTGCAGTGGCAACAAGCGTATTTCCGCGATCCGTTGGCGATCCTCGACATTCGCGACGGAGGCTGGGACGTCGCGATCGGCGGAGCCGCCGCCTTCCTCCACGCATCGGCGGTCGCGCGGCGGCGGCCGCAGGCGAAGCGGCCGCTGATGGCTGCCGGAATCGTTACCGCGGCGATCGGCACGATCGGCACCATCGCGCTGGCATTCTGGCCCGGCCAGCCGACGATGCGCGTGCCGGCGCTGGACCTGCAGGCCCTCGACGGCCGCAGCGTGGATTTGCAGGAATTCGCCGGCAGCCCGCTGGTGGTGAACCTGTGGGCCACCTGGTGTGGTCCCTGCCGGCGCGAGATGCCGGTGCTTCAACGGGCGCAGGCCGATCACCCGGCCGTTCGTTTCGTGTTCGTCAACCAGGGTGAAACGGCGATGCAGGTCGAAGGTTTCCTGCGCGCCGAGAAACTGGTCCTCGACAACGTGCTGCTGGATCCGCGGCACGAGGCCGGAAAGGTCTTCGGCCGGCTCGCGTTGCCGACGACCCTGTTCTTCGATTCTCGCGGCCGCCTCGTGTCCTCGCGGATCGGTGAGTTGTCGGACGCGACGCTGGCCCAGCGGCTTCGGCAGCAGGCAGCGGCCCAGGAACGGCATTTGCTGCCAACGGCCAACGGCCCCGACAAGGCGCTTCGCGACCCGGAACAAGATGGGGCCGCTTTCGGAGAACGACGATGACAGCGAACCAGACTTGCCGAACGGCGGTGCCGCCTGTGGCGCCGATCTTGAAACTGTGTGGGCTGACCATCGTGGTGGCGATGGCGTTCACCGGGCTGGCTGCTGCCGAGCAGCCGGGGGCAGCGAGCGCCGACGTCCGTGCGCAGGGCGAGGCGGGCCGGATGTCGACGGCGACGGTCAGGATGGTCCAGCATTCGCTGATCCAGGGCGGCTACGCGGTCGATGCGGCCGACGGCATCTGGGGCCCGAAGACCGCCGCCGCCTTGCGTGAATTCCAGAGGGCCAAGGGTCTCGAGCCGTCGGGACAGCCTGATTCGAAGACGCTGGCGGCACTCGGCGTACCGCTGGACGGCGCTTCGGGCGGGGCAGCACAGCGCGACGGCGCTGCCACGCCGCCGATCTCGAGCCGCTCGCCGAGCGACCTGAATGCAGCGACGATCCGTTCGATCCAGCAGGCCCTCGACGACCGCGGCTTGCAGACCGGCCCGGTCGACGGCGTCTGGGGCGAGCGCACGACCGAAGCGATCGCGAACTTGCAGCGAGCGCACGGAATGCCGGCTTCCGGCGAACTCGACGCCTACACGCTATCGCTGCTCGGCCTGTTGCCGAACAACGGCAAGCCGGTCGAACCATGGCGTTCGAGCCGTGCGCCCGGCCCGGCAGACCTGGATCCGGCCGCGATCCGGCTGATCCAGCGCTCGTTGAGCGAGCGCGGTCACTCCACGGGCGTCGACGGGATCTGGGGCAACCGGACCGAGAACGCGCTGCGGGAATTCCAGCGCAGCCAGGGGCTCGAGCCGCGCGGGCGACCCGATGTCCACACCTTGGCCGCACTGGGCCTGCTGCCGGGCAGTCGATGAGACCTCAGCGAGTCGCCGCCAATTCTCGCGCCTGCAGCAGCGACGCCCTCGCTGGCTGCGCGCCGGCGGCTTGCTCGGCGAGCTTCTGCGCATAGGTCCGCGCCATCGTTGCGTTGCCGTCCTGCTGCGCCGCCTGCATCGCGCCGGCGAAGGCGCGGTACCGGTTCGGCTCCTTCGCCAGCACGGCCTCGTATTCGACGAGCGCCTCCCGTGGCTTCTTTGCTGCGAGCAGCGTATCGGCCAGCAGTTCACGTGCCGGGAGAATGGGGCCGGGCGTCACGACGTGCTTCTCGGTTGCGTCCTCGCGCGCGGCGACACTGGTCAGGGCGTCGACGCATTCCAGCGTCTTGCCGTCGGCGCAGAAAACCAGTGCACCGACGACGGCGGCCTGGATGTCGATCTGGTCGGACCAGTACGGCACCTTACTCGCGTCGCGCAGCGCCAGAAGTCTCGCCTGCTGGCGACGGGCCGATGCCCCGTCGCCGCTGCGCGCCGCCCCGATGCCACGCGCGAAGGCGTTGACCGCCTCGGCCTGCGGATACTTGTTCCACGGATAGACCTCCGCGGAGGGTTCCAGCGTAATCTTCGACGCCTCCGCCCATTCGGCCCGCTCGAGGGCGAGCCGGGCCGGCATCGCGGCGTAGGCGTAGGCGGCGGCGAAGTTGTCGATCGGCTTCATTGCGATCGATTGCTGCATCGCTTGCCGGGCGGCGTCGTCCTGCGAGAGCTGCAGATGCGCGTAGACCATGTAGTCGAAGGCATGATGAGCATTGAAGGTCTTGTCCCCGGCGGCCTTGGCCGATGCCCGGTTCGATGCGATCGAATCCTGCCACTGCCCGACGCGGGTGAAGATGTGCGAAGGCATGTGCAGCGCGTGCGGGGCATCCGGGGCGATTTCGGCATAGCGCCTTGCCGCCGGCAGGCCTTCGCTGGCGATCGGCGGATAGTCGTAAGTGTGGATCAGGTAGTGCGCCAGGCCGGGATGCTGCGGATTCTCCGCGAATAGCGGCTCGAGGATCTTCGCCGCGCGCTTCTGGTTGGCGTAGCTCTTGTCCTTCGGGTCGAAGTTCGCCGAGGTCACGAGTGCATGCAGGATCGACGCTTCCTTGTCTTCCGGGTATTGCCCGGCCAGCTTGCCCATGGCCTCCTCGAAGGCCTTGACGCGGGTCGGGTGGTCGCGCGTGTCCCGGTCACGCACGAAGGCTTCGGTCGCCTCGACATAGGCTCGTTCGCGCTCGGTCTTCAGCCCGGCGGACCGGGCTTGCTCCAGCGCCGCAGCGACTTGCTCGAGCACCTTCGGTGGAAGATTGCTGGGCCAGACGAAGGGGTTGTCCAGCAGAGTCATGGCGCGACCCCAATGCGCCATGCCGCAGCCGGGATCGGCCGCGGCGATTGCGTCGAAGGCGGCCATCGCCTCGGGCCATACGAAGGAGTGGTAGAGCGCCATGGCGCGGCTGAATCGGGCCTGTGCCGCATCGTTGCACTCGACGGCGAACTCGACAGTGCCGAGCCGGGTCAACTGGTGATGATCGTGCTGCGCCTGAGCGCTTCCCAGGCCGGCGAGCGCCAGCAGCGGGGCGAGCCAAAGCCCTTGGCTCGAGAGATCCCTGGACATGACGAATCTCCCTTTCTGCGTTTCCCCGGAGCTGAAAGGCCGGGGATCCCGCGGCGATCGGACTCGGCAGCGAGCCGGCTCCGGGGATGCAAAAATTCTACGCTTGCGGTGGCCGGCGTGGCGACGGATTCACCACGCCGCCACCGCCCCGTCGGTGCGGGGCTCTGTTCCTCCGACGAGCACGTCGCCGTCGCGCCAGATGATCTGGCCGCGGCCGAAGGCGAGCGGATTGCTTGACCGGTTGATCTCGTGGCCGCGCGCAGCGAGGCCGCGAACCAGATGCTCGGGCGTCGTGTGTTCGACGAGGAACGCTTTGCCCGCTGTCCATTCCCAGCGCGGTGCGTCGAGCGCCGCCTGCGGGTTCAGCCCGAAATCGAGCGTGTTCATGACGACCTGCACGTGGCCCTGCGGCTGCATGAACGCGCCCATCACGCCGAACGGGCCGACCGGTTCGCCGCCTTTCGTCAGGAAACCGGGAATGATCGTGTGGTAGGGGCGCTTGCCGGGTTCCACGCAGTTCGGATGTTCGGGGTCGAGCGAGAAATTGTGGCCGCGATTCTGCAGTGCGATGCCGGTACCGGGTACGACGAGCCCGGAGCCGAAGCCCAGATAGTTGCTCTGGATGAACGACACCATGTTGCCGTCGGCGTCGGCCGTGCAAAGGTAGACGGTGCCGCCGGCGGGCGGAGTTCCGGGCGCCGGAACCGATGCGTGCTCGCCGATCAGCCGGCGGCGTGCGTCGGCATAGGCGCTCGACAGCAGATCTTCGACGCGTACGCGCATCTTCGAACGGTCGGCGACGTGCGCCATGCCGTCGGCGAACGCCAGTTTCATCGCTTCGAACTGCAGATGGTGCGTGCGGACCGTATCGCGATGCTCGAATGCGAAACCTTCGAGGATCTTCAGCGCCATCAGCGCGACGATGCCTTGGCCGTTCGGCGGAATCTCCCAGACCTGGTGGCCGCGATAGTCGATGCCGATCGGGTCGACCCATTCGGGCCGAAAGCCGGCAAGGTCTGGTGCATCGAGCAGGCCGCCGGCCGATTTCACGAAACCGGCGATCCGTTCGGCGAGCGCGCCGCGGTAGAAGCCTTCGGCCCGGTCGTCGGCGATCGATTCGAGCGTGGCTGCATGATCGGGGGCGCGCCAGATCTCGCCGGCGCGCGGCGCGCGGCCGTCCGGGCAGAAGGTATCGAACCAGGCCGCGAAGTGATCGCCGCGGAGCTCGCTGCGGAACAGTTCGCACGCGGCCTTCCAGGCGAGCGCGATCGTCGCGGTGACGGCGTAGCCATCGCGGGCGTATTCGATCGCAGGGGCCAGCGAAGACGCGAGCGGCAGGCGCCCGAATCGCGTCGCCAGCGCCGCCCAGGCGGCGGGCGCACCGGGCACGTTGACCGGCAGTGCGCCGTATAGTGGCATCCGTGTCATGCCGGTGGCGCGCAGCGCGTCGAGCGAGATCGCGCGCGGCGCGGTGCCACTCGAATTCAGGCCGTGCAGCTTGCCCTGGGACCAGACCAGTGCAAACGCATCGCCGCCAATGCCGTTGCCGGTCGGCTCGAGCACGGTCAGCGCCGCGGCGCTCGCGATCGCGGCATCGATCGCATTGCCTCCCGATTGCAGGATCCGCAGGCCCGCTTGCGCTGCGAGCGGCTGCGATGCGGCGACCATGCCCCGGCGCGCATGGACGACGTTGCGGCGCGATGCGTAGGGATAGAACTGGCTGTCGAATTCGGGCATGGCGTTCTCGGCCGGGCTGGCGGTTCAGTGGAGGGCGGCACGGCATTCGCCCGAGTTTCGCACGCATCGACGGGCGCGCTAAGCTGTGCGGATGAGCGATTTCCCTGGCTGGTTCCATCCGGCGGTGCGCGCCTGGTTCGAGTCGGCATTCGCGTCGCCAACGCCTGCGCAGCTCGAAGCATGGCGTGCGCTGCAGGCCGGCCGTCACACGCTCGTCGCCGCGCCGACCGGCTCGGGCAAGACGCTGGCGGCGTTTCTCGCCGCGATCGACGCGCTGGTGCGCGAGGCCGCCGAGTCGCCGTCGGGCCTGCCCGACGAGACGCGGATCGTCTACGTCTCGCCGCTGAAGGCACTGTCGAACGACATTCACCGCAATCTCGACCTGCCGCTTGCCGGCATCGGTGCCGAACTCGAGCGGATGGGCCTGCCCGATGCCGGGATCCGGACCGCCGTACGCACCGGTGACACGCCGCAGGCCCAGCGCGATGCGATGC
>CALLYQ010000573.1 GCA_937858875.1 uncultured Lautropia sp.
CAGCAGCATCGTGATTGCGCCGGCGAGCACGGGCATCACGGCGATCAGCAGGTAGGCGGTGATCAGCCAGGTCCAGCAGAACATCGGCATCTTCATCAGCGACATGCCGGGCGCGCGCATGTTCAGCACCGTGACGATGATGTTGATCGCGCCCATGATCGACGAGGCGCCGAAGATGTGCACGGCGAAGATGCCGAGATCCTGGCCCATGCCCATCTGCGTGGACAGCGGCGCATAGAGCGTCCAGCCGGCCGCCGTGGCGCCGCCGGGCACGAAGTACGAGATCACGAGCAGCAGCCCGGCCGCCGGCAGCAGCCAGAAGCTGAAGTTGTTCATCCGCGCGAAGGCCATGTCCGACGCGCCGATCATCATCGGAATCTGCCAGTTCGCGAAGCCGACGAAGGCCGGCATGATCGCGCCGAACACCATGATCAGCCCGTGCATCGTCGTGAGCTGATTGAAGAACTCGGGCTCCATGATCTGCAGGCCGGGCTGGAACAGTTCGGTACGCAGCAGCAGGGCATTGATGCCGCCCACGATGAACATCGTGAACGAGAACCACAGGTACAGCGTGCCGATGTCCTTGTGGTTGGTGGCAAACAACCAGCGACGCCAGCCGGTCGGGTGGTCGTGCGCATGATCGTCGTGCGAGTGATGGCCGTGCTGGTCGAGTACTGCGCTCATTTCCCGGACTCCTGCGAATTCTCGGTGTTGCTTCGTTCGTTGCGCGATGCGGGCGTGTCAGCCTACTTGCGCGCCGCGGCCACCTCGGCCGGCTGCACGATCCCGTCTTCGGCCTTGTTGCCCCAGGCGTTGCGCGTGTAGGTGATGACCGCCGCCATTTCGACGTCGGACAACTGCTTGAACGACGCCATTGCCGTGCCGGGCTTGCCGTGCATGACGATGTCGATCTGCTCTGCCTGGTCGCCGAGCACGAGCTTCGAACTTTCGAGCGGCGGGAATGCCGGCGGCACCCCCTTGCCGTTGGCCTGATGGCAGGCCACGCAGTTGGCCTGGTAGACCTGTTCGCCGCGTGCGACCAGCTCGCCCTGCTGCCATTCCTTGTTCGGGTCGTCGAGCTTGGCGAGCATCGCCTGCTTCTGTTCTTCGACCCACTTCGCGTAGTCCTCGTCGGACCTGACGTCGACGACGATCGGCATGAACGCGTGGTCCTTGCCGCACAGCTCGGCACACTGGCCACGGAAGACGCCGACCTGCTCGGCACGGAACCAGGTGTCGCGCACGAAACCCGGAATCGCGTCCTGCTTGACGCCGAATGCCGGCACCATCCACGAGTGGATCACGTCGTTGGCGGTGAGCACGATCCGCACCTTGCGATTGACCGGCACGACCACCGGGTTGTCGACTTCGACCAGGTAGGTGGCGGTCTTCGGCTCGCGGCCCTCGATCTGCGCGCGCGGCGTGGTCAGCGTGGACAGGAAGGAAATGCCTTCGCCCTCGCCGTTCAGGTAGTCGTACCCCCACTTCCACTGGTAGCCGGTGGCCTTGATCGTGAGATCCGGGTTCGACGTGTCCTTCTGCTCGACGACCATGCGCGTGGCCGGCAGCGCGAGCCCGACGACGATCAGGAACGGGACGATCGTCCAGGCGACCTCGACCGCGGTGCTCTCGTGGAAGGTGGCAGCCCGATGCCCTTTCGACTTGCGATGCGCCCAGATCGAATAGAACATCACGCCGAACACGATGACGAAGATCACCGTACAGACCCAGAGCAGCAGCCAGTGGATCCAGTGCTGATCGGCCGCGATCTGCGTGACCGGATCCTGCAGGTTCAGCTGGTTGACCCGCGGCCCGCCGGGCATGTCGCCGACCGCATTGGCCACAGAGATCCAGCCGCCCAGAACCGCTGCTGCCAATGCGCCTGCCGCACGCTTCAGATTCATGCTGCCCATCCGTTTCTTTCTTCGCCAAGCCGGACGCTTCCGATCGCATGGGGCGATCCAAATGCGCCTCTCAATTCCTGCGCCAGCGCCTGCCGACGATCCTCGGGCACCAGCGCACCCACTTCGATCGTTTCTTCGGCCGTCACGATCCTGATCGGTCCGTGGCGTGCGCCGTCGTACTCCACTCTCGCCCATGCGGGCCGCTGCTCGATCCGCCGCAGCGTTTCGCCGTTCGACGTCTCCACACTGAATTCGCCAGCGCAGACGACGATCCGTTCGTAGTCGCAGGCGTGCCTGCCCCACCAAACGAAGACCGCCGCCAGCGCACCGACCTGGATCAGTGCGAACGGGACCACCAGCCAGGCTCCCCTCGCCGCGAAGACCAGCGCCAGCAGCATCGAGAACGCTGCAAGCGATCCGAACCAGCAGCCGAGCTGCCGCGGTGCAAGCGAGCAATTGCGCTTGATCAACCACTGGTGCCGACCCGCGTCGACAACATACTGCCACTGGTAAATCATGCGAAATCACACAACCCGCAGACCGGCGTCGGTTTTCGGGTGGCTCCCGTACGAGGCACCGGATTATAGGGTTGTCGCGGCTGCCCCAGCAAATCAGCCCTTGCTGCGGGTGACGAAGTTGATCCGCGCGAGACCGTCCGGCAGCCTTTTCTGCGCCGGGCACCAGGCGTGGCCGAAGATCAGTTCGAGCGTCAGGCGCAACAGGCCGTCGCTGCCCCGCGCACGTTCGATCGCTGCGATCCAGTCGTTGCGCTCGCGCCGGCCCACGAGGCCGCGAAAGCGGCCGCGCTGCGCGTTGCCGCCCAGCGCACGCACGTCGGCGAGCAGCGCCGTCGCGTCGCGGTAGGTCAGCGTGATGCGCTCCATGTCCATCACCGGTTCGGCAAAACCGCTGGCGATCAGCAGGTCGCCGATGTCGTGCATGTCGGGAAACGGCATCAGGCGGGCGCCCGCGTCGCGCAATTCGACGCAGCTGTCGACGCCCAGCGAGGTGAAGCTCAGCAGCCCGTTCGGGCGGATCACCCGATACCACTCCTCGACCGCGCGTACCGGGTCGACGAACCAGTGGAACACCAGGTTCGACCAGACCAGATCAGTGCTGGCCGCCGGCATCGGCAGCGCCTGCGCATCGGCAGCGAACACGCTGGCGATCGGCGGCGCGGCGCGCGAACGAAGGCGTGCGAGCAGGCCACGGGTCGGCGGCTCGAGAACGCGGCGCGCCTGAGCAACGACCGGCCAGGCCAGGTCGCAGCCGAAGACGGCGGCGTTCGGATACCGCTGCGCCAGCGCGGCGAGCCCCTGTCCGAGCCCGCAGCCGACGTCGACGATGCGGGCCGGTTCGAGCCGGACGATCTCGAGACGCTCGAGCATGCGCCGCTCGGTCTCGCGCAGGATGAAGTCGGCGCGATGCAGCGTCGCGGCGCGCCGTGCGAACTGCCGGCGCACCGCCAACGGATCTAGGTCGGGAGCGATAGCCATCGCTGCCCAGTATACGAGCCGGGGCTGCCAGAATCGGGGCATGCGGGACGACCATGGCGCGCATACGAACGAATCGGCGCTGGCCGAAAGACGCGCGAGTGCCGGCGGCGCACTGCTGCGACGGCTGCGCTCGGGCTCGGGCCTGCTGCTCGACTGGCTGCTGCCGGTCGTTTGCGCAAGCTGCGAACGACCGCTGCCACCCGGCAGCCGCGAGCCCGCACCGCGCGGCTGGTGCGAAGCTTGCGCCGCTGCGCTGCCGGGGCTCGACGCCCGGCGCTGCTCGGTCTGCGGCGAAGCGCTGGGGCAGTCGGGACCGGCCATCTGTCCGCGCTGCCAGGCCGAGCCTCCCGCCTTCGATCGCACCATCGTGCTCGCCGATTACGCACCGCCGCTCGACCACCTGGTGCAGGCGATCAAGTTCGACGGCCAGTCTGCACTCGCAGCCCCGCTGGGGCGCCTGATGGCGCTTGCTGCCCTGCGCGCCTGCCTCGCCGGCAGTCGCCCCGGTTTCGACGCGATCGACCCGAAACCTGCCGCGATCGTGCCGATCCCGATGGCGCCGGCGCGGCTCTCGCGCCGCGGCTACAACCAGGCACTGCTGCTCGCACGGCCTGTCGCGCGTGCGCTCGGCCTGCGCATCGCGCCGGCCTGGCTGCGGCGCGTGCGCGAGGGCGCACCGGCCTCGTCGCTGCACGCCGCAGAGCGGCGCAGCGCGCTCGCGCAGGCCTTCATCGCGCAGCGCGTGGCTCCCGGAGCGACCGTGCTCGTCGTCGACGACGTGATGACCACCGGTGCGACACTGCAGGCTGCGGCCTTCGCACTGAAAGCCGCCGGGGCCGCAGTCGTCGTCAACTGCGTGGCCGCACGAACGCCGTCGCACGGTCCTGCGACGGTCGAAACGCCTGCACTGCATAGCGAGCCCGAATGCTGAACGTCGTCCTGGTCAGTCCGGAAATCCCGCCGAACACGGGCAACGTGATCCGGCTGTGCGCGAACACCGGCGCGCAACTGCACCTCGTGGAACCGCTGGGCTTTTCGCTCGATTCGGCCAAGCTGCGCCGTGCCGGGCTCGACTATCACGAGTTCGCGACGATCCGGGTACACCGATCCTGGGACGCGCTGTGCGAGGCGCACCGGCTGTTCTCGCCCATCACTGCGCCACGGGTCTTCGCGCTGACGACCACCGCCAGGCGCAGCTCCTTCGACATCGAGTTCGAGCGTGGCGACTGGCTCGTGTTCGGCTGCGAGACGCGCGGCCTGCCCGCGCAGGTGCTGGCTTGCTTCGACGAGCGCCAGCGGCTGCGGCTGCCGATGCGGCCCGACAACCGGAGCCTGAACCTGTCGAATGCGGTCGCCGTGACCGTATTCGAGGCCTGGCGTCAGTTCGGATTCGAAGGCGCGGTCGACAAGCTGCCGGCGAGCGTGTCGAGCATCTGATCGATGTCCGGCGCAACTCGCATGCAGTCCAGGTCGGAGGGCGCCACGAAGCCGGCCGCGACCATTGCACGACAGGCGGCAAGCAGCGGCGTCCAGTAGCCATCCTGGTCGACGAGACCGACCGGCTTGTCGTGGTAGCGAGTCTGGCGCAGCGTCAGCGCCTCGAACAGTTCGTCGAGCGTGCCCAGGCCGCCGGGCAATGCGACGAAGGCATCCGACAGCTCGAACATCCGGACCTTGCGCACCGCCATGTCGGCGACGACTTCGAGCCGGGTCAGACCGAGGTGGCCGACCTCGCGATCGAGCAGCGCCTGCGGGATCACGCCGATGACCTCGCCGCCGGCGGCGAGCGCGCCTTCGGCGAGCGCACCCATCAGCCCGACGCGTCCGCCGCCGTAGACCAGGCGCCAGCCACGCGCGGCGATCGCCTGGCCGGCGGCCTGCGCGAACTCGAACCAGCGCGCGTCGTGCCCGGACCGGGCCCCGCAGAACACGCAGACTGCCGGCGGCTCGGGCCGAACCGGGGCCGGTGCCAGTACCGTGGCGATGTGCTTCGAGCTGTTTTCGGACCCGGTCGACACGGCGGCAATCCCCTGTGTCCTAGTCAGGCTTCGTCGCGCTCGTCGCGC
>CALLYQ010000574.1 GCA_937858875.1 uncultured Lautropia sp.
GCTCAGCAATGATCGAACTGGTCGTCGACGCCCGGCGTCGCAGCCTCGGCGGCTTCGACGTCGGGCGGGTGCTGCCCTTCCACAAGCGGAAGATGGTGGGCCCCTTCGTGTTCTTCGATCACATGGGGCCGGTCGATTTTCCCGCCGGCGTCTCGCGGGACATCGACGTCAAGCCGCATCCGCACATCGGCCTGTCGACGCTGACCTACCTGTTCGCCGGCGAGATCATGCACCGCGACAGCGTCGGCGCGGTGCAGCCGATCGATCCGGGCGAGGTCAACTGGATGACCGCCGGCAGCGGCATCACGCACTCGGAACGGTTCGAGCGAGCGCAGCGCGAAGGCGACCATGTCGACGGCATCCAGGCCTGGGTCGCACTGCCCGATGAGTTCGAGGAATGTGCTCCGAGTTTCGATCACGTCGAGGTCTCGGGTCTTCCGGATCTCTCCGAAGGGAAGGTTCAGGGGCGGCTGATCGCCGGCGAAGCCTTTGGTGCGAAGGCTGAAGTGCCTGTGCATTCGCCACTGTTCTACGTTCACTGGATCGTGCCGGCAGGTGCGCGGCTGGCACTGCCGACCGAGTACCCTGAGCGCGCCGTTTACGTCGCCTCGGGCGAAGTCGGAGCCGGTGCGACGCGGCTTGGGCCGGGGCAGATGGCGGTTTTCGCCCCGGGCTCCGAGCCGGTCCTCGAAGTGCGAGCACCGTCGGTTCTGATGGCGCTCGGCGGCGAGCCGCTCGGGCGACGATTCATCGACTGGAACTTCGTCTCGTCACGCAAGGAACGGATCGAACAGGCGAAGGCCGACTGGCGCGCAGGTCGAATGAAGCTGCCCGATCACGATTCCGACGAATTCATTCCCTTGCCGCCGGAGCCCGGGGCCCCGGCGAATCCGATGTCATAGTCTGCCGGTCACCTGCACGAGTAGCTCGCCGCCTCGGTGATCGGACCCGAACCGCCGTAGACCGCCTTCTGCGGATACGGGCATACCGGCATCGAAACGCTGGCGTTCGCCGACTCGAGTACGATGCTCTGCGGCACGACGCCGTTTTCGACCCAGTCCACCAGCGCGTCGAACCATTGGTTCTGCGCCGGGAGCGGAACGCTGTTCGCATCGGCAACGGGCCCTTCGGTGCCGCTCACGGTGCCGACTCCGGCGCAGTGACCCAGGGCGGGCACCAGATACAGGCGATTGAACCTGTTCAGCTCGACGTTACCGCCCATCAGCGCGGCTGCACGCGTGTAGTAGTTGATCGACCCGGCCGGCGTGATCAGCTGATCGGCGAGCCCATGGTAGCTGAGGATTTTCGCCCCGCTGTCCCGCGCACCGCGCAGGTCGGCCTTGTCGGTGTTGATGTTGCCGAAGAATTCCTGCAGCGCGACGCCTTGGTGATAGGCGTGTGCCAGCTCCGCATAGCTGATGTCCTTCCAGCGGTCGGCGCCGTTGCCGGTCGCATTGACGAACGTGGGTGTTGCGTAGCCGGGATCCTGAAGCGACAGGGCGACGGTGTCGGTGGCGATGGTGAAGGGATTGGGCCCGGCCAGTCCGGCGGTCGTGGTGCCGCGTGTCAGACCCCACCACAGATGAGTGCCTGCGGTGAGCGTCGGCGTACTTCCGTTATCGACTGCCGGGTCGGGAACGCTGCCGTCGTGCGTCTGGCCATACCAGATCTTGTTCATCGCGGTGGCTTCGGCGAGGTTCACGCATGCGGCGTTGGTGCTCGTGCCGACCACGCCCGCGTTGCCCTGCACGCCGTCGCAGAGCATCGAAGCGTCTTTCGTCGGGTCGTAGCGGCATTGCTGCGTGTCCGGAATGAACCCCAGGTGCTGACCCCCGACGATGTCGCAGGCGCTGACGGCGGCAGCGCTCATCAGGTTCTGCTTGTCCATCGGCATCGGCCCGCCGAGGTCGCGCTGCATCACGATTTGCGGGTACAGCTCGCTCGTGATGAACCGGGTCCAGTTGAATGCCGGTGCGCCGTTCAGGTAGCCGTCGTAGTCGTCCGGATGTTCCTGGGCGATCTTGTACCCCTGCCTTCCACCGGTCGAACAGCCTTCCCAGTAGGCGTAATCCTGTTCCCGGCCGTAATAGGCCAGCGCCAGCGCCTTGGACTTTACGGCGAGTTCGTGCAGGCTCCGTTCGGCGAAGTCGGTCCACAGCGCGGTGTTGATCCCGCCGTCCTGGCGCATCGCGAAGCTGCCGTTGCCGATTCGGTGACCGGTGTCGGTTGTGCCCACGACGAAGTTTGCGGTAGCTGCAACGCTCGCGGCGCTGGTGCTGCCGAGCGCGCTCGTCGATGCGTGGTTGCCGCCGGCCCAGCCCCCGCCCCCGAGATTGCGGATGCGGCCGTTCCAGGCTTCGCGAGTGGGAAGCCAGATTTCGATGCCGATTCCAGGCGACGTCGATGGCGCATCGGCTCCATCCTGAAAGCCGGGACCGACGACCATCTTGACGAGGCACAGATCGGCGGCGGCTGTCGGGCCGCCCGCACCCGACAGCGCGAGCGCATCGCCTTGCCTGTACGACTTGACGAAGATGACTTCGGTGTCGTCGTCGGGGTTGAAGGCGGTTTTCATCGAGTCGTCGCACTCGAGCTGGGCTACCGGGGGCGGGGGCGGTGGCGCGGGTTCGTCGTCGTTGTCGCTGCTGCAGCCGCTTGCGACCGCGCCGAGGGCAACGGAGATCAGGAGGGCGCTGGATCGAAAGGAACGGGAGTTCATGTCGTCTCACTCTCTGGAAGTTGTTCTAATACGGCGCATGAACGATCGTGCATCCACCGCCTGCGTAGTATCCGCTGCCCGCTGAACGCGTCAATACGGGTCGCTCCGAAGTGGCGTTCGGGACCACGCCTTGAACTCCGGCGCCGCAGAGCGCCGAGGAGGTCAACGCCGCAGAGCGAACTTGCCCCGGAGCACCGCGGCGGCCGTTCCGAGCAAGAAGGCCAGCAGCGCCGCGCCGTTGGCCAGCGCGCCTGCGCGCGTGAGCTCGAACGAAGCCGTTGCGTCGCCGAGCAGGCGCAGCGCCAGCGACGCGTGCAGCAGCGCCAGCGGCAGGTAGAACCAGGTCTGGTAGGGCACAGCGACGCGCAGCACGGCCGGGAAGATGATCGGCGCGTGGCCGAACACCATCGAGAACACGAACCCGAGTGCAAGCGCGTGCAGCGCGGCATCGCGTCCCGGGTTTCCCGGATCGAATCCGCCGCCGAGAAGCGCCACCGCACCGCCGACGGCCAGCCAGGCGTAGCCGGACAGCAGGCAGACGGCGATGTAGCGTGTCAGGCCTGTGCCGCGTACCGTGCGTCGTGCGATGTCCTGCTTCAGCAGCCAGCCGGCGAGACCGAGCAGGCCGGCAGCGAAGAGGCGGTCGCCGGCACCGGGCGGCAGCAGGCTGCCCAAGACCAATCCGATCGTGACGATCGAGAGCAGCGCGGCGAAGATGCGGCGCGCGATTGGCGACGGCGGCAGGAATCGCGACAGCTCGAGGCGCTCCCCCGCGATCGTCAGCACCAGGAAGGCGAGCCACCAGGGCACTGCGCGTGAAAGCTCGAAGCCGTTGGCCCACAGAAGGCAGCCGACGGTCCAGCAGGTGGCACCGAAGGCGAGCGTGAAGGTGAACATCGCCTGCTGGCGGCGCCAGATGTCGGCCGAGCCGGCCAGCAGCACCGCGCTGCCGGCGACGAACAGCCAGGCCCCGGCAGCCGTCGCACCGGCCAGCGCGGCGAAGGCGCCGCAGCCGGCGGCGAGCGGTCCGGCGTAGGCCCAGCGGCGGCCGATCGCGACCGCGCGTTCGAGCGCGATGACCGTGCCGAAGAAGCCGCAGATCATCAGCGGGCCGTGCAGCCCGGCTGCGCCGGCGGCCAGCTCGGGAACGCGCCATCCGAGCCGCGCGAGGCCGGCGCCGGTGCCAACGAACAGCGCGACGAAAGCGAGCATCAGCAACGGCAGGCGCCAACGGGGCCGCAGGCCACCCGTGGCATCCTCGCTGACGGATTGCCCGCCGTGCGCGCGAACTCCGCCGGTCGTCGCTTCGGTGCTCACGCGCTCAGAGCGACCAGCCGAAGTGCTCCCGGGCGAAGCCGCTCATCCTGTCGGGTGTCCACGGCGGATCCCAGACGAGCCGGACTTCGACGGGAAGCTCATGCGGCACGACCGCTTCGGTGGCGCTGCGTGCCTGCTCGCAGATCATGTCGGCCATCGGACAGGCGGCGGTGGTCATCGTGATGTCGATGCGCACGCCGCCGCCGTCGACATCGATCCCGTAGACGAGGCCCAGGTCGACGATGTTCATCCCGACCTCGGGGTCGTCGACGTTGCGCAGCGCGTCGCGTATCTCGTCTTCGTCGGGCAGGACACCGGTCATTTCGTTTCGCTTTCCGGTCAGCCGGCCAGCTGCCGCACGAAGGGAAGCCGTTGCGAGGGCGCGAAGCCGAGGTGATACAAAAAGCCGAGCAGGCGCAGGTCGCTCGGCGCGACCAGGCTTTCGACCCGTTCGACGCCTAGCGAGCCGAGGTTGGAGAACAGTTGCGCCATCATCGCGCGGCCGACGCCGCGCCCTTCGTAGCCGGGCGCGATGCCGATCGTGTCGATCAGTGCGACGGGCTCGGTGCGTCCGTAGTCGCCGAGATCGGCCCGCGCCATCAGGTAGCCGACGATCGTGTCGTCGACGCGGGCACTCAGTGACACGCGCACTGCCGAATCGTCGAGCGCCTCGACCAGCCGCGCACCGATATAGGCGCTACGGTCGCGTCCGGTGATGCTGCGGTCGCAGCGAACGATCTCTTCCAGGTCCT
>CALLYQ010000575.1 GCA_937858875.1 uncultured Lautropia sp.
CCTGCCTGCGCTGCGCTCGACGCCACCGGTACCGTCTGCGCCCGCGCTTCGGCCCGCGCCATTGAACTGGCGACCGAAACCTCAGGCGTCGGCACGAGACCGGCCTGCGCTGCCGCAGCCATCTGCGCGGCACTGCCGCCGTGCGCACCGATCGGCTGCAGGCCGTAGCGGCGCAGCATCGCGACGAGGCCGTCGAAGTCGAGATCCTCGTCCTCGCGCTGGACCGCGGACAGGTTCAGCACCAGCAGGTCCTGGTCGAAGAACTCTGGCGAATCGCCGAGCCGCGCCTGGAACTCGCCCTGCAGTTCGGCGAGGTCGGTGGTCCGGAGCACCAGCGAGAACAGTGGAAACGTCGTTCGCTTGAGATCGAAGCGCGCGCGGGCGCGGCCAGAAGGTTCGGCCATGGGCGGGTGACACTACTCGAAAGGCCGGATTCTAACGCGCCCGCCCGTCTTCGGTGTCGGGCGCGCGAAACACTAGATCTGGCGCTGCAGGGGCCGCTCGCCTACAGGATGTAGCGCGCGAGGTCCTCGCTCTTGACGAGCTCGCCGAGGCGCTCGTCGACGAAGGCCGAATCGATGCGCACGGTCTCGCCCGATCGGCGTGCGGCGCTGAACGAGATTTCCTCGAGCAGCCGCTCCATCACCGTCGACAGGCGGCGCGCGCCGATGTTCTCGGTCTTCTCGTTGACCGAGAACGCCGTCTCGGCGAGCCGGCGCACGCCGTCGTCGGTGAATTCGAGCTTCAGCCCTTCGGTGGCGAACAGCGCCTCGTATTGCTTGACCAGGCTGGCGTCGGTATCCGACAGGATGCGCACGAAATCGTCGGCCGTCAGCGATGCGAGTTCGACGCGGATCGGCAGCCGGCCCTGCAGCTCCGGGATCAGGTCCGACGGGCGCGACATCTGGAACGCACCCGAAGCGATGAACAGGATGTGGTCGGTGCGAACGGCACCATAGCGCGTGTTCACCGTCGTGCCCTCGACCAGCGGCAGCAGGTCGCGCTGCACGCCCTGGCGCGAGACGTCGGCGCCGTGCACGTCGCTGCGCGACGCGACCTTGTCGATCTCGTCGAGGAACACGATGCCGTTCTGCTCGACCGAGGCCAGCGACTTCGACTTGATCTCGTCGTCGTTGACCAGCTTGGCGGCTTCCTCGTCGGCCAGCAGCTTCATCGCATCGCGGATCCGCAGCTTGCGCTCGCGCTTGCGCCCCGGCATGTTGGCGAACAGCGACTGCAGTTGCTGCGTCATCTCTTCCATGCCGGCCGGCCCCATCAGTTCGAGGCCCTGCATCGGCGTCGCAAGTTCGATCTCGATCTCCTTGTCGTCGAGTTCGCCTTCGCGCAGCTTCTTGCGGAACTTCTGCCGGGTGGCCGAATCGGCCGGCTCGCCGCTGCCGTCGGTGAAGCCGAGGTTGCGCGTCGGCGGCAGCAGGGCGTCGAGCACGCGGTCCTCGGCGGCGTCGAGCGCCCGCTGCTCGACCTTCTTCTTTTCCTGCTCGCGCGTCTGCTTGACCGCGACTTCGGCGAGGTCGCGGATGATCGTGTCGACATCGCGCCCCACGTATCCGACCTCGGTGAACTTGGTGGCCTCGATCTTGATGAACGGTGCGTTGGCGAGCCGGGCCAGCCGGCGCGCGATCTCGGTCTTGCCGACACCGGTCGGGCCGATCATCAGGATGTTCTTCGGCGTGATCTCGTTGCGCAGCGGCTCGGGCACCTGCTGGCGGCGCCAGCGGTTGCGCAGCGCGATGGCGACCGCGCGCTTCGCCTCGTCCTGGCCGACGATGTGCTTGTCGAGTTCGGAAACGATTTCTTCGGGGGTCATCCAGGTCATGGTCAGCCGATCTTCTCGACCGTGTGTTGCTGGTTCGTGTAGATGCAGATGTCGCCGGCGATCGTGAGCGCCTTGCGCACGATCGCCTCGGCATCGAGCTCGGTGCTGTCGAGCAGCGCGAGTGCCGCCGCCTGCGCGTAGGCGCCGCCGCTGCCGATCGCGATCAGGCCGCGCTCGGGTTCCAGCACGTCGCCGTTGCCGGTGATGATCAGCGAGGCGCTGGCGTCGGCCACCGCGAGCATCGCCTCGAGCCGGCGCAGCATCCGGTCGGTGCGCCAGTCCTTCGCGAGCTCGACCGCCGCACGCACCAGGTGTCCCGAATGCTTTTCGAGCTTGGCCTCGAAGCGCTCGAACAAGGTGAACGCATCGGCGGTGCCGCCGGCGAAGCCCGCCAGCACCTGGTCGTTGAACAGCCGGCGCACCTTGCGTGCACCCGCCTTGATCACGACGTTGCCCAGCGTGACCTGTCCGTCGCCGCCCAGCGCGACCTGGCCGCCGCGCCGCACCGACACGATCGTCGTTCCGTGAAACTGTTCCATAGCGGGGAAGATGGGGTCGAAACCGGCCGGCGCAAGGGAGCGCGAAGGCTGCCGGCAGCCGCGCGCGCCGGCCGATGCCGCAGTCTGCCGCTCAGATCTTACGCCGACGGACTTCGGCCAGTTCCTGGATGCCCATGACGAGCATCAGCGCATAGACGAGCCGGTTCGGTTCGGCGAACAGCACCTGCTTGCCCGCAGAGCGCAGGTTCACGACTTCGTTGAGCAGTTCGCCGGCGGCCACGAATTCGATGCGGCGCAGCGGTCGACAGTCGACGACGATGTCGGATCGGCCGGCCGCAAAACTGCGCAGCGCCTGCATTTCCTGCTGCATGCGCCCCGAGATTTCGCCGGTCAGGATGAAGGCATTGGGTTCGGCCGGCGGCGAACCGGAAACCTCGGAAGCATTACCGATGGAGGCGGTCTCGCCGGCAGCCGGCACCGGACGGATCGATGCCGGCAGGGGCTCCCACTGAGGCGGCGACACCTCGAAGGTCACGCAGTATTCGATGCCGAGATCCTCGAAAGCCTGGGCCTCGCCGAGCAGGCGCAGCGCGAACAGGGCGAGCATCCAACAGGCATCGCTGTCGT
>CALLYQ010000576.1 GCA_937858875.1 uncultured Lautropia sp.
GTTCGACCTCATCGACCCGCCGCAGAAAAACAGATATCGACGACAGAAGGCTTTCCCGCCTGGCGATCCGACAGCGCGGCCACGCGCTTGACGCGCACGGTCGCGGGCGCCTTTGCTCGCAAAGCGGCGGGTCTGCTCGGGCGGCGCACCGATTTTCTTCGCGCCTCGAACACGGGTTGCCCCACCGGGTGCTTCGCCATCGTGGACACCCCCGCATCGCCTCACGCCGCGAGACTCGAATGCAGCGAGGGGAGGGCCATTGGCGGCGGCCGTTGACGACGACGCTTCGGGCGAGACGATGGGCTCGTGATTCTCCACGCACGAGGCAGCGAACCCAATGACCGGCGACATCACGTCCTACCCGCCGAGCGCATCGGCGCCTACGATCCTCGGACGAAACCGCCCCCGCATTCCCGTGGGTGGGCGGATTCGCGCCGGAATCAAGGTGCTCACGCGAAAGGCCGAGCAATTCGAGCGGGCCTGCCAGATCTACGAGCAGGGCATCGATCAGGGCCGCAGCTTCGAGGAGATCGAGCGGGCGCTCGCGAGGTGTCTGCCAGATCTTCGCAATCCGCTGGCACCCAGGAATGTGCCGTACTTCACCGTGCGACCCGGCGACTTCGGCAACCCCCAAGTGGCGCGCACCATCATGGACCTGTACGGGGAGGATCGGGGCGAGGGCCCCAAGCTCTACCGGTTCCCGGTCGTGTTCCCCGCCGATGAATGGCAGGCGGTGATGCCGCACGAACTCGTGGCTTGGACAGCCAACGAAAGGCAATTCTGGTCAGAGTATTCGGCCGACGGGCAGACCCGGTACTGCAAGACTTACGAGCCTGTGCCGATGGACCGCAACAGCAAGCGAGCCATCCGCATCTTCGGCGGACGCAAGTCGGTGATTCGTCAGAGCAACGACGGACTGTGCGATCCGGAGAACTGCCCGCAGTACCAGAGCCGGGCCTGCAACCTCACGGGCCGCTTCATCTTCTTCATTCCCGGCGTGCGGTCGCTGTCGGCCATCGACCTGCCGACCAACAGCTTCTATGCGATGCAGGCGGCCATCGAGAAATTCCAGACGATCGGCTTCATGCGCGGCGGGCGGATCTCGGGCTTTCTCGACGCCAACGGTTCGACCTTCTTCCTGAGCAAGCGCCTGGTCGAAATCTCGCGCATCGACGAGACCGGCAAGCCGGTGCGCACCAAGCAGTGGTTGGTCGAACTGGAAGCCGAAGTCGATGCGACCGCGCTGCTGCGCCACGACGACGAAGGCGTCGTCGACGCGCGGGCGGCGAACGCGGTGCAGATGTTCAACGACGGGCCGGCGCGGGCGAATGCAGTGGACGTAGCGCCGGTCGAAGCCGACGCCGCGGACTACGGATCCGGGCAGCCCGCGGACGCGCCGTTGCCCGCAGCACCCGCGAAGACGACCGACGAAGCCGTCGGCCGGGACGGGAACGCGGGCAGTTCGGAGCCGGCCACGATGCAGTCGGCCTCGCAGGCGGCAGCCCACGCCGGAGAGCCGGCCGAGCCGACAGGCCTGAACTGGATCTTCGAGGCGGCCGAAGCGATGGGCGTGGATCGAAAGCGCTTCGACGCATACGCGCGCAAGAAGTGGGGCCCGGGATGGCAGGCGGCCGCCAGCGGTCGCAAGCAGGCACTGGCGGAGATCGAGCGATTCGAGGATGACGCGGCCCGTTTCGTCGCGACGGTCAACGCCGAGATCGAAATGTCCGCGTGAGGCGGACGAAACACGCATTCAAAAGGGGCGGCTGCCGACGCAGCGCCTTTCCTCGAGGAGAGAGCAGATGAATGTCATGGAATCAGCCGGCGTGCAGATCGGACACTTCTCCGATCTGCACTATGGCCCGAAGAACCTTGCGGAGGCTGACCGGTGCTTCGGCGCAGCGGTCGACGCGGCGATCGGGCGCGGCATCGATGTGGCCGTGATCTCGGGTGACGCCACGGACCACGCACTGCCGCTTCACAGCCCGGCGGTACAGGCGCTGGCGGCGCAGGTCCGCAGGCTCGCCTGGCATTGCCCGGTGCTCATGCTGCAGGGCACCTTTTCGCACGAACCGCCCGGCACGCTTGCGGTGTTCGGAATGCTCGGCGGGCGCTACCCGGTTTACGTGTCGGAGCGCATCGCCCAGGTCGCGCTCAACGATGCCGGGACGTGGCACGAGTGCGAAGGTTGGCGCTTCGACGAACCGCCGCGGCATAGCCGGCTGCTGGTGACGTGCATCCCGTCGGTGAACAAGGCGAGCGTGGCGGCAGTGCTTGGCGCCACGCAAGCGGGCGAGGGCGTGGGAGAGCAACTCCAGGCGGTGCTGGAAGGGTTCGCCGGGATCAACCGTGCGGCATGCGAGCGCGGGATCGCCACCATCGGCGTCTCGCACGGGACCGTGACTGGGTGCATGACCGAGCACGGCGTTCCGATGGCCGGATTCGATCACGAATTTACCAGCGGCGCACTGCTGGCGGCGCAGGCCGAAGGTTTCCTGCTGGGGCATATCCACAAGCATCAGGCATGGGCCGAGGGTGGACGGCTGGTCGCCTATGCCGGATCGATCGGGCGATTCCACCACGGGGAGGTCGGCGAGAAGGGCTGGCTGCTGTGGACGGTCGGAGCTGGGGCAACCCGGATCGAGCAGGTGGCCACCCCGGCGCGACGGACGCTGGATCTCGTGTTCGAGGGCAAGCCCGATCTGGCGCGAATCGAGGCTGCGGCCGCCGCCGGAGAACTCGACGGGGCGAGCGTGCGCGTGCGCTGGGCCGTGGCGGCCGAGGACCGGCACGAAGTGGACCGGGCCGCGCTTGCGCGGGTGCTGGCGACGGCGGCTGACGTGCAGATGGAGGCGCGTGTGATTCCGGTGGTGCGCAGTCGCGCAGAGGGGATCTCGCGGGCAAGGTCGCTCGAGGAGAAGCTGCGCAAGTGGTCCGAAGTGGCCGGGGTCAAGCCGGATCCGCTGATCGAGCGGATGAGCGTGCTGGCGCATGAAGATGCGGCCCGGATCGCACAACGCATCCTCGAGCAGACCCAGCCCGAGCCGGCGTCCGGGCCCGCCGACACGCAGGCGGCGGCCGCCGCGTTGGACGACTCCACGCCGTTGACTGAGGTGGCTGACTCCTTATTCTGAATCTGCAACTTCACAAGGCATTGCACCACAAGCAGCGTCCGGCGCAGCACGCGAACATCGCCGGGCGGCCCCAGCACCGGCAGGCATGCCGTAGCCAGCAGCCGAGGATGATCCGTTCTGGCCGGCGCCGACCGAAGCCTTCGCACAGGAGTAACGATCATGGCACAGACCGAAGCCAGCGCTTCGGCCGGGGTTCGCGGCGGCTACTGCCCGCTGCAGCTGACCCTGGTCGGATTCCGCGGCATTCGCAGCGGACTCGGCCGGGACCGGCTGGAACTGGACCTGCGCACCGGAAGCGACGTCACGCTCGTTGCCATCGCCGGAAGCAATGGTCGCGGCAAGACGACCGTGATGGACAACCTGCACCCGTACCTGGTGCTGCCGTCGCGCGCCACGAGCGAGGGCGGATTCTCCTACTACGATCACGTGTACCTGCCCGAGAACGAGAAGGATCTGACCTGGACACACGACGGGCGTACGTTTCGCAGCCACGTCGTCATCCGCATGAACGGTCGGCGTCGCACCGAGGCATACCTGTTCGAGCTGGACCCAGTCGGCACGTGGCACCCGGCCCGGCTGGACGACGGCACCGTGGCCGACGGCAAGGTAGAAACCTACGAGCGGCTGGTCGCCGCCATCCTTGGTCCGGCCGAGACCTTCTTC
>CALLYQ010000577.1 GCA_937858875.1 uncultured Lautropia sp.
CAGCATACGGCGCGCCTGCGCGGCCAGTTCGCCCCTTTCGGCGTTCGATGGGGTCGGCGTCGCCAGCTCGAGTCGGACCCCGTTCGGATCGAAGAAGTAGATCGACTGGATCGTGCCGCGGTCGACCGGACCGAGCACCTCGACCCCGGTGGCTGCGAGCCGCGCCTTCGCCGCGTGCAGCGCAGAGGGCGAATCCACGCGCAATGCCAGGTGACTGGCCCACCGCCGGCGGTCCGGCGCCGGAGACGCCGAGTCGCCGTCGCCAAGGTCGAAGAACGCGATGCACGAACCGTCGCCCATTGCAGAGTAGAGCTGCACGTACGCGCAGCCCTCGCCGTGCTCGGTACGTGCTCCGCCTTCACTGCAGCCACCAGCGGCAGATCCAGCAGATCCTCGTAGAAGCGACGCGTCTCTTTGCAGTCGCGACAGCGGTACGCGAAATGATGCAGGCCGCGTATCGGCAATGACGAAGCAACGGGGTACCTTGGTACTGAACTCATCGCGTCAGTCTGCAGGGGGCACCTCACTCGACGATCGCGACGGGCCTCGCGCCGGAACCGCAATTCATCTACATTTCCAGTCACGAAGCTCCACGTCGCACGCGCCGCCCGCTCGGGTTCGTCGCCACGGAGGCCGCCGCATCGCGACGGCGCCGTCCCTGCGTTCCCCGCCCGCCGGCATCGGGAGGACACGCCATGGCCGATGAACAGACCGGTTTGCCGCCGCTCGAAATCCCGTGGAAGCTCGCTGCCACGACGCAGCCGCTCGTCGTCGGCGAGCCCGACGAGACCACGATCTCACTGTTCTTCTTCGAGCCCGCCGAGGAAGACCTTCCGGACGAGGTCGAGCCCGACGAGCGACTCGTCTACCTGAAATTCACCGTGTCGGTGTCGCCGGCAGCGTTTCCGCCCGGCACGCCGCCCGGCTCGGGCGGGGCGCTCGGTGCGGGGGTGCCCTGTTTCCATCTGCAGCTCGACCTGAAGGTGCGCAAGGCCAGCGGCGAGCTGGGCACGATCCGCCCGTACTTCCATGCGGCCGCGCCGCTGTACCGCCGCACGCTGCAGACCGGCGTGGTCGGTGTGGATGTCTTCGAAGGCGAGTCGGAAGGCCAGTCGATGGGCAAGAGCCGCAGCCAGATGTACGAGTCGTCGAAGACGCATTCGAGCACGACGTCGGCGAGCCTGAGCGTGGGTGCCGGTGTGCCGATCGGTCCGGTAAGCCTGGGCGCGAGCGGGTCGGTGCGCACGACGACGACCGATATCGCCGGCCGCCGCGAGGGTGCGCAGGCGATCGACCAGACGACGCGCGAGGCCTCCGAGGAGCGGCGCGAGCTGGTGAGCCACCACACGCGCGTCGAGAACATCCTGACGCTGCTCAGCGCCAAGTACGTCGGTACGCCGCATCTGCGCTTTTCGCTGTCGCCTTCGCCGATGACCCTGCTGTCGGTCGATCCGTCGGATCCGAACCTGTGGTTCAGCCAGTTGCTGGCTCGCCGATCTTCGGGGCTCGAGGGCATCCAGGAGTTCACGACCGTCGTCATCGTCCCGCGCGGCGAGGATTTCTGCGTGAACGCACGCCTGCGCCGCGTCTGCGTGCTCGACGTGCCGCCAGGCCCGCTCGAGTTCACCGAGCCGTTCAACCTGCAGTTGCACCTCGGACGCGTATTGAACTACCTCGATCGCGTCTATCCACCGGGCACGCCGCTCGAGGAATTCGACGTCGACCTGATCGGCGCGCTGCCGCTGCCCGACGACTTCACCCGGCCCGTGCTGCGGAACTTCTCGGTGGCCGGTTTCGTGATGATTGCCGACGTGACCTCGCCGACACCGCTGCCTTTTCCGGGCTCGGTGAAGAACGCCAGCGTCAATTACAAGATGCACCTGGAGCTCTGGCTCGAGACGCTGCGCGACGAATACGAACGCGAGGTGGCGCGCTCGCCGCTCGAGCGTGGGGTGCTGATGGGCGAGGAGCGCTTTCTCGATACGTGTTTCGCCTTCGCCGCCGCGAACGGTGGGCTCGCGGTCAGCGGCAGCAACGCGCAGATCGGCCCGCTGCTGCGCATCGAGGTCGATCGCCACGATTTCGACCTCGGTGGCATCACATCGGCCGCCAGTTCCGCAGGGAAGACGACGCGTGAGCGCGCCTACGAGGCGGTGACACGCTGGAATCTGCTCGAGAACCGCCTGGTTGCGCTGCTGTCGAACCGGCTGCGCCAGCCGCGCGACAAGCGATTCACCTTCGACGCGGCCGTCGTCGACATCCTGATCGAGTCATGGGCGCGGCTGCCGGCCGGCGACCCCGGCAACCTGGGATTCGACGACGCGATCGCGGCGCTGCACTTTGACGACCGGCAACGCAAGCTGCTCGACAGCGTGGGCGCGCGTGACCTGCGAGGGATCGCCGAGGCGATCAGGAGCACACCCACGATCGAGCGTTACAACCGGGACTCGGACGAGCGGCGCAGGATTCACAAGGAAGAGAAGCGTGCCGGCCCGGCGCCGGACACCCTGCAGTGGCCGCTGTCGAGCAGCGACGTGGCGGCGATGCGCAAGGCGATCGGCGCCGGGCTCGAGCGCGATCGGGCCGATGCCGAGGCCGCGTGGCAGATGCAGGCGGACGGGCAGGCGTCGGGGCAGGCGGACCCGCCGGCGTCCGGCAAGGACGGGTCCAAGGCAAGGGAGCCGGGCGCGCGCGCCTCGAAAGCGCGGCCACGCAAGCCGCGTGAAAGCTGATCGGGAAAATTGGCTTTCCGCCAGCGTTTCCGACCTCGGCCTCGACTTCGACAGCGTCCTGGACACCTCTCGCGACGATGACACGACGCCCACGGGTCTTCAACCGCCTTGCGCTCGGTCCGGTCGTCGGCCACACCGACGAGACGTCGACCCGCATCTGGATCCAGGTCTTCGACGACCCGGGCAACTACAAGCTGCGCGTCTACGGCGCCGGGCTGTTCGACTTCGCGAGCACCGAGGGCGTGCAGCTCGAATTCCGCACCTCGATCGCCATCGCTCCCGGCCTGCAGCCCGACACGCGGTATCGCTACAGCGTCGTGCGCCTCGGTCGCGTCGTCTCGGGGACGCGCGCGTCGTTCCGCACGATGCCGGCGCGCGGGTCGATGGCCAGCATCCTGTTCTGCGCCATTTCTTGCAGCAAGCACGTCCAGGACGGCGCCTGGAACGAGTTCGCCAGGTTCGTGAAGGAAGCGAAGCCGCACTTCATCCTGATGATGGGCGACCAGGTCTATGTCGACGAGGACACGCCGAACGTCTTCAACGAGCACTTCGCGTCGAAGCCGCCCGCGCGGCGCGCCGCGCTCGCCGAAAAATACGAGCTGACCTGGAGCCGGAAGCTCGTGCGCGAGGTGCTCGCGAATTTCCCCTGCTATATGGTCTGGGACGACCACGACATCCGCGACGGCTGGGGCTCGGTGGCCTCCGACAGTCCGACGCTGCTTGCGCGCTTCCCGCGTGGCAAGGAGATCTACGCGAAGCACAACGCGTTCTTCGAAGACTGCCGCGACGTCTATTGGCACTTCCAGGCTTGCCACAACCCGACCTTCGTTGCCGGCGAGGTGCCGTCGAACATCGTGACCGGTCCGCCGTTGCCTGGCGAGCGGCGCGCAATGCCGTTCGCGTTCCGCTGCGGCCGGCTCGTCGTCGCTCGACACGCGCGGCGCGCGCGACGTGTTCCGTGCGGCGCCCGAGTTGCCTGTTCTCGGCGCCGACCAGTGGGCGTTCATCGCCGACGTCTTCGCGAAGCTCGACCCCGACGTCGAGGCGCTTGCCATCGTCACGCCGACACCGATCGCGTCGATGGATCCCGACGGCCAGGTGCAGCGGCTTCTTGGCGACCGCACCGACGATGTCGAGAAGTTCAGGCGAGGCAACGCCGACGGTGTGCTCGAGCTGAAGTCGGGCAGCAACAGCGAGATCCCGATCACGATCGCCAACGTGCATTTGTCGCGGA
>CALLYQ010000578.1 GCA_937858875.1 uncultured Lautropia sp.
ATCGAGCTGGCCTGGCGGCTGGCGCTGTGCGGACTCGGCTTCGGCCTGTTCCAGACGCCGAACAACCACACGATCGTGACTTCGCCGCCGCGCCATCGCAGCGGCGCCGCCAGCGGAATGCTCGGCACGGCGCGGATCACCGGGCAGACGCTGGGTGCGGTCCTGCTCGCGCTGATCTTCGCGATCTACGATCGGCACAACGGTGATGCCGAAATTGCGGCTCTGGTGCTGGCGACCGTTTTCGCGGTCGCTGCCGGCGTGTTCAGCACGCTGCGGCTGGGCAGAGGGCGCGACGACGACTGAGCCACGCCGCTGCTCACGCCGCAGCGGGTCGCGTCGCCGCGCCCTGTGCTGCGGCCGAAGGCAAGCCTGCCGTCTGCAGCCTGCTGCTCGCCGCCGAGCCCCCGCTCCGCTTTCAGCTTGCGCGAATCGTGCCTGCGGCAACCGTGCGGTTGCTGAGCTCGTCGATCAGGATCAGTGCGCCGAGCTCGCGATTGTCTCGGTAGTCGTCGACGGCGAGCGGCTTGTGCAGCTTCAGCCGTACGCGGCCGATGTCGTTCATCGCGAAGGGCCGATCCGAAGCGATCGGCTGCAGTCGTTCGATGTCGACGTGATGCTCGATACCATCGACGCGGGCGCGCACGGTGGCGCTGCCCTGCTTGAGCAGGTAGTTGCGCGCCGGGTCGAGCGGTTCGGCATCGAACCAGCACAGGTCGGCGTCGACGGCGCGCAGGCTCGACGGTGCCTGCCCTGGCGCGGCGAGCAGGTCGCCGCGCGACAGGTCGAGCTCGATCGTGACCGCGTCGCCGGCCAGCGCCTGCTCGAGGTCGCCGGAGGCGCCGATCAGGCGCCGCACGCGAGCCTGCTGCGCGCCGGGCACGACGACGATCGAATCGCCGACCGCCAGCGTGCCGCTGGCCACCGTGCCCTGGTAGCCGCGAAAGCGCGTGTCCTCGAAGCCGCTGCCGGTCTGCGCGTGGTCGCCGGCGATGCGCACCACGCGCTGGACCGGCATCCGGAACGGCACATGCAGGGCGGCCGCTGCCGGCGGCACGCGCTCGAGGTGTTCGAGCAGCGTCGGGCCGCGATACCAGGATGCGGCCTCGCCACGCTCGACGACGTTGTCGCCTTCGAGCGCCGAGATCGGGATCGCCAGTTGACCGATGAAGCCCAGCGAGCCGGCAAGCGCCGCGAACTCGTCGCGGATCGCATCGAAGCGCGCCTGGTCCCAGTCGACGAGATCCATCTTGTTGACGGCGAGTACCAGTTCCGGCACGCCCAGCCAGTGCGCCAGATAAGCGTGGCGGCGCGTCTGCTCGACGATGCCGCTGCGCGCATCGACGAGCAGGATCGCGAGGTCGGCCGTGCTCGCGGCCGTGACCATGTTGCGCGTGTACTCGAGGTGGCCGGGAGAGTCGCCGATGATGAACTTGCGCGTCGGCGTGGCGAAATAGCGGTAGGCGACGTCGATCGTGATGCCCTGTTCGCGTTCGGACAGCAGGCCGTCGGTGATCAGCGACAGGTCGACGCCGCCGAAGCCGCGCCGGCGCGAGGCCGACTCGATCGCGTCGAGCTGGTCGGCGAACAGCCCCTTGCTGTCGTGAAGCAGCCTGCCGATCAGCGTGCTCTTGCCGTCGTCGACGCTGCCCGCAGTGATGAAGCGCAGCAGGCTGCCTTGGATCTGTTCCGGAGCTCCCATCAGAAGTAACCCTCTTTCTTGCGCAGCTCCATCGCCGCCTCGTTGGCCTGGTCGTCGAGGCGCGTGGCGCCGCGTTCGGTGATTCGCGTGATCGCGGTTTCGGCGACGATTTCGGCCAGCGTCGCGGCCGAGGACTCGACCGGCGCCGTGCAGGTGATGTCGCCGACGGTGCGAAAGCGCACCTGCAGCGATTCGATCGCTTCGCCGTTGCGCGCTGGCGTCAGCCCGGTGACCGGGACCAGCGCGCGGCCGCGGCGCACGACATCGCGCCGGTGGCTGAAGTAGATCGACGGCAGTTCGATCGCTTCGCGTTCGATGTATTGCCAGATGTCGAGCTCGGTCCAGTTCGACAGCGGGAAGACGCGGATGTTCTCGCCGGGCGACACGCGTGCGTTGTACAGCGACCAGAGCTCG
>CALLYQ010000579.1 GCA_937858875.1 uncultured Lautropia sp.
TGAACACGTCGCTGCCCGATCGGATGCCGCCGTCGACGAGCACAGGAAACGCCGGGCCGAGCGCGCGACGGACCGGGCCGAGCATCGAGAGGCTGGCCGGCACGCCGTCGAGTGCGCGCCCCCCGTGGTTCGAAACCACGATGCCGGCCACGCCCATGTCCTTCAGCATCGTCGCGTCGTCGGGGCGCAGCACGCCCTTGGCCAACACCGGAAGCTCCGTCTCGCGCAGCAGCCAGGCGAGATCGTCGCGGGTCGGTGCCTCGCCCATCATTCCCTGGAAAATGCGGCTGCTGCCGGGAGCGAGCGACACGGTCGGCGGCGCCGCTGCGCCGGCGAGGTTCGCCGGCTCGAGCGCGGGCGGCAGCCGGAACCCGGCGCGCAGCGAACGCAGGCTCGGTGCCTGGATCGGCGTATCGAGCGTGACCACGATCGCGCCGTAGCCGGCGGCCTGCGCGCGGTTCACGAGGGCAAGCGTGAGTTCGCGATCCGGCTGGAAGTAGAGCTGGAACCAGCGCTGCGGGCCGGCCAGCGCCGACACGTCTTCCAGGCGGCACGAAGACAGCGTGCTGCAGACGAGGCAGGTATCGGTCGCCGCCGCGGCGGCGGCGGCTTCGGCTTCGCCGTGCGGGTGCACGAGCTGCTGGAAAGCCAGCGGCGCCAGGATGACCGGATGCACGAACTCGCGATCGAGCATCCGGAGCCGCGTGTGACCCGAGCGCAGGTCGCGCAACAGTCGCGGCAGGATCTGCAGCTTGTCGAAGGCGGCGCGATTGGCAGCGACCGTGCGCTCTTCCCCGCTGCCGCCCGCGATGTACTCGTAGACCGGCCCGTCGAGCTTCTGCCGGGCGAACGCCTCGTAGTCGGCCGCGCAATGGATTCCGGGCGGGATGGCCGGGGCCGTGCGCGGGCAGGAGGCAGTCGCTGTCTCGGCAGGCATCGATCTTGTCAATAGAACTCGTAGTTCAAGGTCAGGCGCATGTTGCGCGCATCGCCCTTGTACAGGAACGAGCCCGACTGGTAGCCGGCCAGATAGTAGTCGCGGTTGGTCACGTTGCCGATGTTCAGCCGAGC
>CALLYQ010000580.1 GCA_937858875.1 uncultured Lautropia sp.
CTAAGACGCAGCCCGCTAAACACGCTGACCCCGCTTCGCGAAGCGCTGCGCCGGACAGCACAGAGATGGCGCCGACGAAACTGCGGGACTCTGCTCATCGACAGCGAGAGCGCCCAAGTAGGGGGCCGCAGGAAATCCTTCGCGTGCTTGCTTCTTCTCGTCAGCTCACCACCGTCCGCCCTTCGGATCAAGCCACGTCAGCAGCAGCCGCGCCCCTTGGCCGTGATGGTCGCTGGCGCTGTGGACGATGCCGGCTCGGTGCAGGCTGCCGGTCGAGTCGGATACCCGGCCGCTGCGAGGGCATCGCCGAACTGCCGGGCGGCGACCGATGGGTCGAGATCACCGCTGACCCGCACCCGGCCCGACGGCAGATCCACGGCCACGGCATCCACGCCCGCGAACGACTTCAGCGCGCGCAAGACCGTTGCAACGCAAGAGTTGCAACTCATGCCCTGAACTTCGAGAACGACAGTACTCATGACGAAACCCTTTTGACCTGCAGAGAAGAAGCGCGCTCGTGGAGCTCACCGCTAGTTGTGACTCCTTCGAGGTGGCGCGGCGCTTTCAGCTGAGGAAACTTGCCGAGAGCATCACTGACCTCTGTCCTTGGACCCTTCCATTGCAGTATCGGCTACCTCGGGCACTTTTGCATGACGCCGCGATTACGTTTCTGTCAGGCTCGTCGCAATTTTATTGGTTGGAAAGCGGAACGACGGCAATTTACGTTACGTCTCGGTAAGCTTCGGGTCATGAGCATGACAGGTTTCGCCACGCACACTGGTGATTCGTGAGATCAACCGAATCGTCGCGATGCATCGCCAGTACGCAAACCCACTTGTTTCGATGGTGCTCGCGAGCGCCTTGGCTACGGTGACGGGCGCGGCAACTGCGCAAGCCCATGCCGCTCGTCAGGTGGTGGACGGCCTGGTTTTCCACTACGGCCTGGTTCCCGCCGAAATCGTGCTTGCGCATCCGGATTCTCACGCCGAGCGGCAGTTGCACGGCGGTGGCTCGCGCGGAGAAAGCCATCTGGTTCTCGCTCTTTTCGACGAACGACAGAAAATTCGGCTCGTGCAAGCCGAAGTGACGGTACAGATCAGTCGGGCCGAGGTCGTCGTTGCGAGCATGCCACTGCAGCCGATGACAATACGCGGGCAACCTGGTTTCGGCGGTTTTGTATCGGTCGGCGCCGCGGGCGTCTACACGATCCGGTTCGACGTGCGCCTTCCCGGGGCCTCATCCGTATCCACTGCCGCGTTCGAATACCGGGTATCGCCGGAACTTCGGCCCTGAGCGGCCCAAGCCGCCAAGGTGGCGTCGAGCCGAAATGAACACGCAACGGAAAGTCTGGCCGAGATGATGCAAAACAACGCCACGCGGCAGGTCAGGTATACGAAGGTCACCGGCATGCAAGGCGTCAAACGGGTCGTGCATTCGCTCGGCTTGTATGCCGAGTATTTCCAACACCGCACGCAGCGCATTGAACGCCGTCCGCGCGATGGGCAGAATAGACGGGCGGCCTGGTCGCCCGTCTACTCTTCGCGCCGGTTCACGGCATTTGATTATCCATCTGATTTGGAGGTGAACATGAAACGTTCGTTCTTGCTTTCCAGGCGCACGCAACTCCTTGCAGCCACGGGTTTCATCCTGCTCGAGCGGGCCGCCGCGCATCTGATCGGCTATGAATCCCCACTCGGAGCGGGCGGTGAAGCGGGCCTTCTTCTGCTTGCCGCGGTCGGCCATTGCGACACCCTCGATGGACCGCTGGTAAGCGTCGCCCGCAAGTCGCTCGACGACGGCAACGTGAATCACGTGCTGCCCTGGGTGCCCAGTGCAGACGAAGCCGAGATCCGGCACGCGTTCGAGCACGCGCAGGCGGTCCGGACTCTCGGGCCCGAGGCAAAATCGCTGGCCGATCGCCATTTTCTCGAAACGCTGGTTCGCATTCACCGCGCCGGCGAAGGGGCGCCTTTCACGGGCCTCAAACCGGCAGGACTCGACCACGGCCCCGCAGTGAGCGGCGCAGACCGCGCATTGGAGGCGAAATCCTTCGAGAAGGCGGAGAATCTGGCCGCGTTGATCGCCGACAAGGTTCGCCATGGCCTGATGACGCGCTTCCGCAAGGCCGTCGACGCGAAGGATTTCGATGTCGACGATGTGAAGGCCGGGCGCGAGTACGTGGACGCCTATGTGCCCTACGTGCACTACGCAGAATCGGTCTGGAAGGCGGCGAGCCAGGACCCCGATGCCGATCACCACGAAGCCAATGCTTCGTCCGGGGCGCACGCCGCTCACAGCTGCTGAGCCTCCAGCGGCTTTTCGAATCCGGGGGCAATGCGGCGTTGCGCAAACACGTCGATGCCACGGGTATCGACGCGTTTGCGCGCCTTGCACTCGGGTAGAACCCAGACATGAAGAAATTACTCCTCGTGCCGGTCCTGCTCGGCGCCCTCTCGGGCGCCGCCCTGGCACAGCCGAACATCACGCTGTACGGCAGGCTCGACTCCGGGATTGGCGTTGCCGACTCCGACGCCCCCGGCAGCGACGACACGGTCCTCGTCTGATCAACATCGGTCGCGAGTACCCGCCCGGCTACCGGTCGATCGGCAGCACCGTCGTCATGGGCCTGGGCTTGTTCGGCAACTGGAAAATCTTCGCCAGCAAGGGAAACTCTGCATAACCCGCCTCGAACGCTGGCGGTGATGCGATGATTCGGGGATCGAGTTGCAGCACGTTTGAACGATGAAACAAGCGGACTTGGGCCTGAACCTATCGACCAAGCGAACGCGCAAGCGCGAGTTTCTGGACGACATGAATCGCGTGGCCCCGTGGGGGCAGTTGATCGCCTTGATCGAACCGCACTACCCGAAGAGCAGGACCGGGCGCCCGCCGATGGGGATCTCGGCGATGCTGCGGATTCACTTCATGCAGCAGTGGTTCGGGCTGAGCGATCCGGCGATGGAAGAGGCGCTGCACGACATGCCGCTGTATCGCGAGTTCGCCGGTCTCGAAGGCCCCATGCGCCGACTTCCGGACGAGAGCACGATTCTGCGGTTTCGCCATCTGCTCGAGAAACACGAACTGGCCGCCCCAATCCTGGCGACGGTCAATGCGGTCCTGCATCAGCAGGGGCTGCTGCTGAAGACCGGTACGATGGTCGATGCGACGCTGATCTCGGCGCCCAGCTCGACGAAGAACAGCACCGGTGAGCGCGACCCCGAAATGCGCCAGACGAAGAAGGGCAACAACTGGTACTTCGGCATGAAGGCGCACATCGGCGCGGATGCCGAATCGGGCTTGGTGCACACGGTGATCGGCACGCCGGCGAACACCAACGACGTGACGCAGGCCGATGCGCTGT
>CALLYQ010000581.1 GCA_937858875.1 uncultured Lautropia sp.
CGCGCCCGGTGGCTTCGCTGCGCAGCATGTCCTTGAGATAGGCGACGTTGGCCGCCGCGTCCGCCGCCGGCAGGTCCCGGGCGGCGATATCCTCGGCCTCGGCGAAACGGCCCTGCAATCCGATCACCAGTGCCAGGTTCTGCCGCACCCGTGCGTCGGCCCGGCCGTTGCCATAGGCCTGCCGCAACGCCTGCTCGGCTTTGGGCAGCTCCCGCGTCAGCATGTAGGACATGCCGAGATTGGACAGCACGGTCGGTTCGCCCGGCGCGAGCTTCAGCGCGTTTGCGTAATAGCCTCGGGCGTCCTCGTGACGGCCGAGTTGGTCGAGCGCGGTGCCCTGCACCGACAGGATCCGCCAGTCCGGATTCTGCGGGGTGTGGGCGCGGCTCAGGATATCGAAAGCCTGCTGGAAATTGCCGTTGTCGGCGAGCGCGCGGCCGTAGGCGGCCAGCAGGGCCTTGTTGCGCGGGTGAGCGATGGTCGCCTGTTCGAGCACGGCCGCGGCCTGCGCGCGCTGGCCGTTGGCGCGCAGCGCCTGGCCGTAACGCAGCGCCGCATCGGCATCGCGCGGATTGGCCCGGTGGCGGTCGCCGAGCGCCTCGGCGTTGATGAACATCGCCGTGTTCCAGCCCAGGCCCGAGTGCGGTTCGAGCAGGTTGGCCGCGTTGAACTTCCACTCGCGGTTGTCCATCAGCGTCAGCGGGATGTTCTGCGCCGGCAGGTAGACGAGTCCCGTCTGCGGGCTGAACGACATCGAGTGCCAGTTGTGCGCACCGAAAGGCCCTGGCACGCTGTCCTGCGGCTTGTCGTTGATGCGCGCCTGCGGGTTCTCGATCGGCCGGCCCTTCGCGTCGTAGGCTGTCGCCCAGTTGACGTCGACGAAATTCTTCGCCGAGATGAACTCGCCGTTCGTGCGGTCGACGACGAAGAAGAAGCCGTTCTTGGGCGCGTGCAGGATCACCTTGCGCGGCTTGCCGTCGATCTGCAGGTCGGCCAGGATCATCGGCTGCGTGGCCGTGTAGTCCCAGTTGTCGCCGGGCGTTTCCTGGTAGTGCCAGACGTATTTTCCGGTGTCGGCGCGCAACGCCACCAGCGAGGACAGGAACAGGTTGTCGCCGCCCTTCGGGCTGCGCTTGCTCTGCGCCCACGGCGAGCCGTTTCCGGTGCCCACGTAGACGAGGCCGAGATCGGGATCGAAGGTGATCGTGTCCCAGATCGTGCCGCCGCCGCCCGCTTCCCAGTACCTGCCGCTCGGATCCCAGGTGCTTGCGGCGAGTTCCATCGACTCGTCTTCGAAGGGCTTCGACGGATCGCCGGGCACGGCGAACCAGCGCCACTTCTGCTCGCCGGTCTCGGCGTCGTAGGCGGTCACGTAGCCTCGAGCCCCGTACTCGGCGCCGCCGTTGCCGATCACCACCATGCCGTCGAATGCGCGCGGCGCGCCGGTGATCGTGTAGCTGAAGCGCTTGTCGTCGATCGTGTCCTTTTCCCACAGCAGCTTGCCGGTGGCCGCGTCGAGCGCGACGAGACGGCCGTCGTAGGCGCCGACGTAGACGCGCCCTTCGTACAGCGCTACGCCGCGGTTCACGACGTCGCAACAGCCGCGGTAGCCGAGGTCCTTGCGCACCTTCGGGTCGTAGGACCAGATCCGCTTGCCGGTGCGCACGTCGATCGCATGGACGACGCTCCACGAGGCCGTCACGTACATGATGCCGTCGACGACCAGCGGCGTTGCCTCGACGCCGCGCGTCGATTCGAGGTCGTAGGACCAGACCAGGCCCAGGTCCTTGACGTTGCCGGCATCGATCTGATCGAGCGGGCTGAAGCGGGTCTCGGCGTAGTCGAGGCCATAACTGGGCCAGTCGGTACCGGCGGCGGCGTTGGCGCGGATGAACCCGGAATCGATGCGCTGCGTCACGGCCGCGATGTGAGCCTCGCTGCCCTTGGCTGGTGCCCCCTGCGCCAGCCCATCGACCGGCACGAGCAGCGCTGCGGCCGGCAGCATCGCCGCCAGGAACAGGCGCGCTGCGGGCGCAAGCGAAACGGAGCTGCGGGAACTCGTTGCGACCTCGTCCCGACTTTCCGGGATCGCCAGCGACCGACGAGAAGCATGGGTCGGCCGGATCGGCATCGCGTCTCTCCCCTCGTTGTTCGTGAGGCGGAGCGCGTCGCCGTGTCCGCTCGCGGCCTGCGGCGCCTTGTCCGACGGACAGCGGCGGCAGCCGCCAGATGATGCTCACCGCGCCGGCGTCGTGTCAACGGGCAGCCGGATTTCGGGCAGCCGCGCTCCGTGCAGCCGGCCTCAGTAACTGATCCGCGCGTAGTAGGACTTCTGCGCGGCGGCACGCGCCTGGCCGAGCGTGACGATGCCGTGCTGGCGCAGCAGGCCGAGCAGCTTCACGAAAACCTCGGCCGTGACCAGCGCGTCGCCGATCGCCGTGTGGCGGCCCTGCACGGTCACGCCGAGCCGCTCGGCGATCGCCTCGAGCCGGTGCGAGGACTGGTACGGGTGGATCACCGCCGACAGCAGCAGCGTGTCGAGCACCGGCTGATCGAAGCGCAGGCCCACGGCCTGTTCCTTCAGTTGCAGGAAACGCATGTCGAAGGCCGCGTTGTGCCCGACCAGCACCGTGTCGCGGGCGAACGCATGGAAGGCCGGCAGCACCTGCTCGATCGTCGGCTTGCCGCGCACCCTGTCCTGCGTGATGCCGTGGATCGGAATCGAGGCGTCCGGAATGTTGCGTCGCGGGTTCACGAGCTGGTCGAAGCATTCGCCGCGCAGCAGCTTGCCGTTGACGATGCGGGTCGCGCCGATCTGGATGATCTCGTCGCCCTGCGACGGATCGAGGCCGGTGGTCTCGGTGTCGAAGACCGTGTAGGCAAGCTCGGCCAGAGGCCGGTCGTCGAGCGCCCGGCTGCTGTCGG
>CALLYQ010000582.1 GCA_937858875.1 uncultured Lautropia sp.
AGGCGAGCGGGCCGTAGGTGATGTAGGTGTGGCCGGTGACCCAGCCGATGTCGGCCGTGCACCAGAACACGTCGTCGGGCTTCAGGTCGAAGGTCCATTTCATCGACATCACGGCTTGCAGCAGGAAGCCGCCGGACGAGTGTTGCACGCCCTTCGGCTTGCCGGTGGAGCCCGACGTGTAGAGCACGAACAGCGGATGCTCGGCACCCACCGGCTCCGGCGGACACTCGGCCGGCTGGCCTTCGATCGCCTGGTCCCAGGTGATGTCGCGACCGGACTCCATGGCGACCTTGGCGCCCGTGCGCTGGTAGACGATGACATTGCGCACGGCGTCGCAGCCGCCCATCGAGAACGCGTCGTCGATCGCCGCTTTCAGCGGGATGTTCTTGCCGCCGCGCACCTGCTCGTCGGCAGTGACGACCAGCGTGGCGCCGATGTCGATGATCCGCTCGTGCAGGCTCTTCGACGAGAATCCGCCGAACACCACCGAGTGGATGACGCCGAGCCGCGCGCAGGCCTGCATCGCGACCACGCCCTGGATCGACATCGGCAGGTAGATGATCGCGCGGTCGCCCTTCTTGTAGCCGAGCGCCTTGAGCCCGGCGGCGAAGCGGCAGACGCGTTCGTAGAGCTCGCGGTAACTCACGCGCGTGACCGCGCCGTCATCGGCCTCGAAGATGATCGCCGTCTTCTTCTCGACCGGCGTGCCGAGGTGGCGGTCGAGGCAGTTGGCGGAGACGTTCAGTTCGCCGTCCTCGAACCACTTGTAGAACGGGGCGTTCGAATCGTCGAGAGTGCGCGTGAAGGGCTTGATCCAGGTGAGATTCTCGCGGGCCAGGCGGCCCCAGAAGCCGGCATTGTCCTTTTCGGCCTCGGCGCGTAGCGCCTCGTACTGCGCCATGCCCGAGATGTTCGCCTGCCTGGCGAATGCCTCCGGCACGGGGAAAAGCCGTTCCTCCTGCAACACCGATTCGATCTGAGCAGACATCGCCACTTCCTCCTGAATTCTTTCCGGATATCGATCACCGGCGGCGGTACGGCAACTTGCTGACGGAGCTCTTACGAACCCTTCCGCACCGAGCCAAGCCCGCGCATCTGCGCTACCGACAGATTAACGCGCGGCACGCTGAGCCAGAAGTCCGGGCGGTAGAATCGACCGCATCCAGCCGGGGCGTCCGCGGCGCCAACGCGCATTCAAACATTTCCACGAGGATCCACCGATGACCATCATCAAGCAGGACGACCTGATCGAATCCGTGGCCGCGGGGCTGCAGTTCATCAGTTACTACCACCCGCAGGACTACATCGAGCATCTGGCGCGCGCCTACGAATCCGAGCAGAGCCCGGCCGCCAGGGACGCGATCGCCCAGATCCTGACGAATTCGCGAATGTGCGCCGAAGGCCATCGGCCGATCTGCCAGGACACCGGCATCGTCAACGTGTTCCTGAAGATCGGCATGGATGTGCGCTTCGAGGGGTTCACCGGCTCGATCGCCGACGCCGTCAACGAGGGCGTTCGCCGCGGCTACCTGAATCCGGAGAACACGCTGCGCGCCTCGGTCGTCGCAGACCCGCACTTCGAGCGCAAGAGCACGAAGGACAACACGCCGGCCGTCATCCATATGGAGGTGGTGCCCGGCAACACGGTCGACGTGAACATCGCAGCCAAGGGCGGCGGCTCCGAGAACAAGTCGAAGTTCGTGATGCTGAACCCGTCGGATTCGATCGTCGACTGGGTCATGAAGACGGTGCCCACGATGGGTGCCGGCTGGTGTCCGCCCGGCATGCTCGGCATCGGCGTCGGCGGCACGGCCGAAAAGGCCATGCTGATGGCCAAGGAAGTGCTGATGGACCCGATCGACATGTACGAGTTGCTCGAGCGCGGGCCGTCGAACAAGCTCGAGGAGCTGCGCATCGAGCTGTTCGAGAAGGTCAATGCGCTGGGCATCGGCGCGCAGGGCCTGGGCGGGCTGACCACGGTGCTCGACGTGAAGATCGCGATGTGCCCGACGCACGCCGCCTCCAAGCCGGTGGCGATGATCCCGAACTGTGCGGCCACGCGCCATGCGCATTTCGTGCTCGACGGTTCGGGCCCGGCCTTCTGTGAGCCGCCGCCGCTGTCGACCTGGCCCGACGTGCACTGGGCCCCCGACGTCGAGCGCTCGAAGCGGGTCGACCTCGACGCGCTCACGAGGGAGGAAGTCGCCTCGTGGAAGCCCGGCCAGACGCTGCTGCTGTCGGGCCGGATGCTGACCGGCCGCGACGCCGCGCACAAGCGGATCCAGGACATGCTGGCGCGCGGCGAGAAGCTGCCGGTCGACTTCACCAACCGCGTCATCTACTACGTGGGCCCGGTCGATCCGGTGCGCGACGAAGCGGTCGGCCCTGCCGGCCCGACCACCGCCACGCGGATGGACAAGTTCACCGAGACGATGCTCGCGCAGACCGGCCTGATCGCGATGATCGGAAAGGCCGAGCGCGGGCCGGTGGCGATCGAGGCGATCCGCAAGCACAAGGCCGCTTACCTGATGGCGGTCGGCGGTGCGGCTTACCTGGTGTCGAAGGCGATCCGCAAGGCCCGGGTGCTCGGCTTCGAAGACCTCGGCATGGAAGCGATCTACGAATTCGAGGTCGAGGACATGCCGGTCACGGTGGCCGTCGATTCGACGGGCAGCTCGGTGCACCAGACCGGGCCCGCCGAATGGCAGGCCAGGATCGGCAAGATCCCGGTCGTGACGGCCTGACGCGCACGCGGCTACGCAGGCCGCTGCGCCATGCCGCGCGGCGCCAGCAGCGAAGCGAAGCGTTCGCTGGCGGCGGCCCAGCCATGGCGCAGCGCGTGGGCACGCGGCTGCTCGCGTGCGATGTCGAGCGCCGCATGGCAGGCGATCGCGAGTCGTTCGTCGAGCACCCCGGCGCCACTGCCGCCGACGACGTCGCGCGGGCCCGCGACCGGAAACGCGGCGACCGGCAGACCGCAGGCCATCGCCTCGAGCATCACCAGCCCGAAGGTGTCGGTGCGGCTCGGAAACACGAAGACGTCGGCCGCGCGATAGTAGTGCGGCAGCGCGTCGTTGCTGCGCCCTCCGAGGAAGATCGCGCCGGGATGGCGACGCTCGAGTGCCGGCCGTGCCGGCCCCTCGCCGATCACGACCTTGCTGCCGTGCAGAGGCAGCGACAGGAAGGCATCGAGATTCTTCTCGACGGAGACGCGACCGACCGAAAGCCAGATCGGCCTGGGCAGGCCGTCGAAGGCGCTCGACGACCCCGGGGAGAACCGGGTCGTGTCGACCCCGCGGCCCCAGACCGCGAGGTTGCGAAAACCACGCAATGCAAGGTCGTCGGCCACCGACGGCGTGGGCACCATCACGCAGTTCGACGCCGCGTGGAACTTTCGCAGCCAGGCGTAGCTGAGCGGCATCGGCAGCCGCAGTCTCGCATGCAGGTATTCGGGAAACCGCGTGTGCCAGGCGGTCGTGAACGGCATGCCCTGCGCCAGCGCCTCGCGGCGCGCGGCCATGCCCAGCGGGCCTTCGGTCGCGATGTGCAGCGCGTCGGGCGCGAACTCGCGCAGGCGCGCGCGAAGACGGTGCGAGGCCAGCACGGCGAGCCGGATCTCCGGATAAAGCGGGCAAGGCACCGTAGGCAGGCCTTCGGGCGAGAAAGTTTCGACCTCGAAGCCGACCGCCCGCAGCTCGGCGATCGTGCGCGTCAGCGTCTGCACGACGCCGTTGACCTGCGGCGCCCAGGCGTCGGTGACGATCGCGTCGAGGGCGATATCGTGCGGCTGTGGATAGATCGTCGCCAGCCGGGCCCCGGCATAGCCGACGCCGAGCGTCAGCGGCTTGCGGCGCAGCGCGGCCAGCGTGCGGTCGTAGAAGCCGCCGCCATA
>CALLYQ010000583.1 GCA_937858875.1 uncultured Lautropia sp.
GGAACAGCCCGTTCAGCCGGCGGTTGAAGTCGCGCCAGAGCTCGTCGAGGTCCGGCGGACCGTCGCCCTGGCCCGGACGTTGCGGCGGACGCTGGTCGTTGCCGCCGCCACTGCGGCCCCAGCCCGGGTCATTGAGAGAGAAGATCGAACGGACTGGCTTCCACATGTGCTTGCCGAGGTGGACTTTCTAGGGTTCGGGGGACGGATCGGGGTTCGACCGGACACGGGCCGCGGCCGCCTCAGGCGGCCCGCGACGGCCGATGCGAGCGCGAACCCGGCGATTCGGGTTCGGCATCGACGGCGGGCTCGAAACCGTTGACATCGGGTGCACCGGCACCGGACGGCTCGTCGGTGAGGACATCGACTCCGACTGCGAAGCCTTCTGCCGCGCCTGCAAAGTCGTCGACGTCGTCGGCAAGGGCATCGAACTGCCCGGCTTCGCCAGGCGCCCCGTTGCCGAGACGCCGGGAACGCCATCGAGCGACACGTTCCCCGATCGCGCTGCGCAGTGCATCGATGCCCGCACCGCTGACGGCGCTGACCCAAATCCGGTCGATGCTACCACAGGCATCGCAGGCGACGCCGGACTCGAGTCCGGCCCGATCGATCTTGTTCATCACGGTGAGCCGCGGCACCTCGTCGGCACCGATTTCGCCGAGCACGCGTTCGACCTCGGCGATCTGCTCGTCGCGATCGGGCGCCGAAGCGTCGACGACATGCAGCAGCAGGTCAGCCTCGGCGGTTTCTTCCAGCGTGGCGGTGAAGGCCTCGACCAGCTGGTGCGGCAGCTCGCGGACGAAGCCCACGGTGTCGGAGACGACGACCTCGGCACCCGACGGCAGGCGCAGACGCCGTGTCAGCGTGTCGAGCGTGGCGAACAACTGGTCGGCAGCGAAGGTGCCGGCACCGGTGAGCCGGTTGAACAAGGTCGACTTGCCGGCGTTGGTGTAGCCGACCAGAGAGATCGCGAATGCGGGCCTGCGGTCGCGCGCCCGGCGCCGGGTGCGGCGCTGCTTCTGCAGGCGTTCGAGCTGGGCGCGAAGCCGCCGGACCCGTTCGCCGAGCATGCGCCGATCGAGTTCGATCTGCTTCTCGCCGGGACCGCCCCGCACGCCGATACCGCCGCGCTGGCGCTCGAGGTGGGTCCAGCCGCGCACGAGACGCGCCTGCAGATGCTGCAACCGGGCCAGCTCGACCTGCAGCTTGCCCTCGTGGCTGCGTGCGCGGCGCGCGAAGATATCTAGGATCAGCTCGGTGCGGTCGAGCACCGGGACATTCCAGAGCCGGTTCAGGTTGCGTTGCTGGATCGGCGGCAGTTCGTGGTCGAAGACCACGGCCTCGATGCGTTCGTCGGCCATCAGCGCGGCGAGTTCGTCAGCCTTGCCGGAGCCGATGCACAACGCCGCATCGGGTCGCGCACGACGCACGATGACGCGCGCCACGGGTTCGAGCTCGGCGGAACGGGCAAGCGCGTCGAGTTCGTCGAGCGAATCGTCGCCGCGCGGGCGGCCGCCGAAGGCGACGCCGACGAGAAGGCAGCGCGCTGGAGTGTTGTTCGAGTTCAGCTTTCCTGGGTTTCCTGTTGGAAATTGACGGGACGGCCCGGCACGACCGTGGAGATCGCGTGCTTGTAGACCATCTGCGTTACGGTGTTGCGCAGCAGAACGACATATTGGTCGAAGGATTCGATCTGGCCTTGCAGCTTGATTCCGTTGACCAGATAGATGGAGACCGGCACATGCTCCCTGCGCAGCAGGTTCAGGAACGGGTCTTGTAGAAGCTGCCCTTTGTTGCTCATGGCGGACTCCGATTCTTGCGGTTCGTGATTGTAGGTATGAGGGCGACAGCAGCAGATCGGGGCGCGCGCCCGTTTTTCAACTCTAACCCAAATCGGAGCGCAGGCTGCCGGCGGGTTCAGTCCCGATCGTGGTAAGGATTCGCCGCAGACCGGAACTCGATCCGCAACGGCGTGCCCTGCAAGGAAAAGGCCTCGCGGAACCAGCCTTCGAGGTAGCGTCGGTACGTGTCGCCGATCTTGTCCAGGCCGGTGCCGTGGATCACGATGACCGGCGGGTTCTGTCCCCCCTGGTGCGCATAGCGCATCTTCGGTCGGAACTGGCCACGCCGGGGCGGCGGCTGGCGCTCGACGGCTTCGTGCAGCGAACGGCTCAGCTTCGGCGTGCCCAGCTTCGCAGTCGCCGCCGCGTAGGCCTGATCGACCGAGCGCATCAGCGCGCCGACGCCGCTACCCTTGAGGGCCGACACGAAGTGCAGCCGTGCGAAGCGCAGGAAATGCAGCTTGCGATCGAGTTCGCTGCGCAGGCGCTCGCGCGCCGCAGCGTCGACGGCATCCCACTTGTTGACGGCGACGACCAGCGCCCGCCCGGCCTCGAGGACGTAGCCGGCGATCGTCGCGTCCTGATCGGCGACCTGTTCGCCGGCGTCGAGCATCAGCACGCAGACGTTGCAATCCTCGATCGCCTGCAGCGTCTTGATGACCGAGAACTTCTCCACCATGTCGGTGACCTTGCCGCGGCGCCGCAACCCGGCCGTGTCGATCAGCGTATACGGCCGGCCGTTGCGCTCGAAGTCGATCTCGACCGAATCGCGCGTGGTGCCCGGCTGGTCGAAGGCGATCAGCCGTTCCTCGCCGAGCAGCGTGTTGATGAGCGTGGACTTGCCGGCGTTGGGCCGGCCGACGATCGCCACGCGAATCGGCCTCGGCGTGGCGGGTGTCGACGGCTGCCCGGTGCCCTCGGGCGCCGCGTGGGCATCGGACCCGCCGGCTGCGTCGATTTCGTCGGCTTCGGGCTGCGCCGGCATGCCGGCCTCGCCCAACTCCTCGAAGGCGATGTCGACCAGATCGCGCACGCCTTCGCCGTGCGCTGCCGAGATCGGCAGCGGTTCGCCGAGGCCGAGTTCGTGGAACTCGGCCGCGACCTGCTGGCGTGGCATCCCTTCGGTCTTGTTGACCGCGACCAGCACGCGCTGCGCGGTGCGCCGCAACTCGCGGGCGATCTCGAGGTCGTGCGCGGTCAGCCCCTCGCGCCCGTCGACGACGAACAGGACCGCGTCGGCCTCGAGCACGGCCTGGCGCGTCTGTCGCGCCATCTCGACGGCAATGCCGGTCTTTGCGACCGGCTCGAAACCGCCGCTGTCGACGACGATGAAACTGCGCTCGCCGCTGCGCCCGCGCCCGTACTGGCGGTCACGCGTCAGGCCCGGCACGTCGGCGACCAGCGCCGAGCGACTGCGAGTCAGCCGGTTGAACAGCGTCGACTTGCCGACGTTGGGCCGCCCGACCAGGGCGAGCACCGGCAATCGTGACATCTCGAGCTCTTACTCCACCGCGACGGCTTGCAGCACGCCGCCGGTCGTCTGCACGATCGCGAGATTGCCCCAGCCGACCGGCGCGGCGACGATCGGGGTGCCGTCGGTCGATTGGCGGGCCGCAAGCGAACCGTCGTCGCCGGACAGCACGTGCAGCAGACCGAGCGCATCGCGGACGACGACCTCGCCGGCGGCCAGCAGCGGTGCCGACGGCTCGCGCCGGCGCAGTGCATCTTGCCGCCACAGGCTTGCGCCCGAACGCGAGAAAGCCTGGACGTCGCCGCTGGCTTCGACGGCAACCACCTGCCGCGGCCCGATGTCGATGCCGGCCGCAGCCTCCAGTTCCCGCCCCCAGATCGCTCGGCCGGTCGCGGAATCGAAGCAGGCGATGCGGCCTCGCCAGGCGGCCGCGCAAACTTCGCCGCCGCTGATCAGCGGCGAACCGACGACGTCGGCGATCCGCTCCTCGACCAGACGCCGGCCGGGCAGGAAAAAGGCGCGCACGCGCCAGGCCCGGTCGGACAGGCGCAGGTCCAGGCTGGCGGGCTGGACCTGGGCGGCG
>CALLYQ010000584.1 GCA_937858875.1 uncultured Lautropia sp.
ACCTACGGCGCGATCCCGCTCGATGGCGGGCTCTACTTGTCGTGGACCTGCGACCATGCCGGCCCGCTGGCGCGCAGCGTCGACGATTGTGCCCGGCTGTTCGCGGTGATGGCGCAGTCCAGCGCCGAACATGCTGCGCCCGGGCGTGCAGCACGCTTCGCCGTGCCGGCGCAGTGGCTGCGCGGGCGCTTGCAGCCGGCGGTTCGCGAGCATTTCGAGCGGCGGGTCGGCAGGCTGCGCGAGGCGGGCGCCGAAGTCGTCGAGGTCGCGACGCGGCTGCTGCCCGGGGCCAGCGCCTGTTACACGACGATCGTGCGCGCCGAGGCCGCCTGGGTGCATCGCGAAGCGCTGGCCGTCGGCGGCGAAGGGTTCTCCGATCTGGTGCTGCCTGCACTCGAGGCGGGCCGCCACCTGTCGGCGGCCGACTACATCGGGGCGATGAAGCAGCGCGACGGCGTTCGGGCAGAGCTCGATGCGATCCTGGCCGGCTGCGACGCGCTGCTGCTGCCGAGCACCGGCGCACTGCCGCCGCCGCGCGGCCAGCTCGAAGTACAGCTCGAAGACGGCCCGATGAGCGTGCGCGACGCGGTGCTCGGACAGACCTTGCCGTTCTCGATGTGCGGCTTGCCGGCATTGTCGATTCCGGCCGGGCTGGTCGAGAACGGCTACGGCCCGGATACGCCGGCGCTGCCGGCCGGGCTGCAGCTGGTCGGGCGCTTCGGTGCCGACGCCGCACTGCTCGCAGTGGGGCGTTGGGTCGAAGCGAAGGTCGGCGAAACGGTTTCGCCGCCGGGGTATTGAGGCCGGGGTATCGAGGCCGGGGTATCGAGCGGGCGGATCCGGATCAGCCGGCGGCGCCGGCCAGCATCTCCGCCACCAGCGCCTCTTCGCTCGCGACGGCGCCCACCGCGAGCCAGGCCGCGCGCCGTTTCGCGCCGACGGCGTTGCTCAGCCGCAGCAGTGCTTCCTCGCGGCAGGCCTGTTCGACCGGGCCGCGCGGCGTTCCGACCTCCGATCGGAAGCGATCCGAGGCGCCCAGCAGTTGGGCGGCGAGTTCGAAGCGTCCCTGACGTGCCATCAGGCCAGCCAGCACGTCGGCGCGGGCGAGCAGGATCCCGGAACGACGCAGCACCGGTAGCGCCTCGCGCGCGACGCGATCGGCTTCAGTCAGGTCGTTCTTTGCCGTCAGCGCGGCGACCAGGCCGGCGAGCGCGTTCGACAGCGTGAGCCCGGCGTTCGGCTCGCCGCGCGCGCGTTCGGCGAGCGCCGCGTAGCGCTGCGCCGCTTCGTCGGCCTGGCCGTTCTCGAGGTGGATGCGGGCGATGTCGTCGAGCAGCACCAGCTCGTAGCGATCGATCTTCGCGAGCTGAGCCATGTCGAGCGCAAGCGACGAGGTCTGCAGCGCTTCCTCGCTGCGTCGGCATTCGGCATGCCAGAGACCTTCGACGCGAAGCCGGCGCATCCGATCGGCCAGCGGCCAGTGCTCGTCTTCCATCTCGCGTGCAAGCCTCAGCGCGTCGGCCGCGGCGTCGAGGTCGCCGGCGTCGAGCAGGGCCTCGGCCAGTTGCCGGCGGCAGGCATGCACGTGGCGTTCGTTGCCCAGTTCGCCGAACAGGCGTTCCGCGCGACGAAACGCCTCGATGCAACGCTCGGTCGACAACCGGCCGCCGACGCCGATCCGGCCGTACCACTGCCAGTACTGCGCAACGAGCTTGCGCGGCAGCTCGGTCTCGTCGACCAGCGTTTCGACTTCGAGCAGCCGCTGGCTCGCTTCCTGCACGGCGCCGTCGACGGCGATCACCATCGACGGCAGCGTCGCCAGTGCGACCATCGCGAGCCGGTCGCCGGCCTGGCGCGCCCATTCGTAGGCACTGCGGACGTTCGCCGTCTCGGCCATGACCAGGTCGGTACGGCGCTGGCGGATCGCGCGATCGACGGCGCGGATCGTGATCTCGGCGTGGCGTGCGATCCAGTGCTCGGTCTCGCCGGCCGCGGCGAGTTGCTCGAGCGCGTGCTCGCGCGTCGATTCGAGCATCCGGTAGCGCGGACGCGGTTCGCCTTCGGCGATCACCAGCGACTTGTCGACGAGGCTGCTCAGGTGCTCGAGCACCGCCCAGCTGTCGATGTCCTCGTCGGCCGCGAGCTCCTGCGCGCTTTCGAGCGCGAAGCTGCCGACGAAGGTGCCGAGTCGTCGGTAGACGGCGCGCTCGTGGTCGTCGAGCAGCGACTGGCTCCAGTCGAGCGCCGCATGCAGCGTCTGGTGGCACCTGGGCGCCACGCGCGAGCCGCCGGTCAGCAGCCGGAAGCGCTCGCCGAGGCGGTCGCGCACGCCGGCGACGCCCAGCACCGGCACGCGCGCCGCCGCCAGCTCGATTGCCAGCGGAAGGCCATCGAGCCGCCGGCAGATCTCGATCGCCGCCGCGCTGTCGATCTCGCCAGGCCGATAGCCGGGCAGCAGCGCCCGAACGCGTTCGACGAACAACTGCACGGCGCCGTAGGTAGTGGCCTCGCCGTCGGCGCGTTCGGGCACAGCCAGCGGTCCCAGGCGGTACACCTGTTCGCCATCGATATGCAGCGGCTCCTGGCTCGTCGCGAGCACGCGGATCGATGGGGCCGATGCGAGCAGGCGCACGAGCAGGGCACCGAGCTGTTCGATCAGGTGCTCGCAATTGTCGATGACGATCAGCGCCCGCAGGTCGTGCACGGCCGCGATCAGTTCGGCTTCGGGTTCGCGCAGGCCGGGCAACGGAACCTGCAGCGCCTGCGCGACGATCGGTGCCAGCAGTTGCGGGTCCATCAGCGACGCAAGTTCGACGATCCAGACTGCCCCGTCGTCGCGTGCCGCGAGGGCATGCGCGACGCTGATCGCCAGTCGCGTCTTGCCGATACCGGAGGGGCCGATGATCGAAACCAGCGAATGCCGGGCGAGCAGTTCGCTGACCGCCAGGCTTTCGTCGGCCCGTCCGTACAGATCGGGCAAACGAGCGGGCAGGTTGCCTCGCAATGTGGAGTCGCGGGCGGCCGCCTCCGTGTCGGCGTTGCGCGCAGCCGACGCCGAGCCGGCCTCGTCGCCTTCGACCGGCAGCATGAAGCGGTAGCCGCGCCCCGGAATCGTCGCGATCGCCTGCGGCCCGAGCAGCCGCCGCAGCGACGAAATCTGCACCTGCAGGTTGTTTTCCTCGACGATCACGCCTTGCCAGACGGTTTCGAGCAGTTCGTGCTTCGAAACCGGGCGCTGGCGTTCGTCGACCAGCATTGCCAGCAGCGCGTAGGCGCGCGGCCCCAGCGAGACGCGCTGGCCGTCGATGCGCAGCTCCCTGTACTCGCGATCGAGTTCGGCGTTTCCGAAGCGCGCCATCAGTACCAGCGCACCAGCAGCTTCGGCAGCGACCGGAAATACGGATCGCGGGCCCAGCTCGGCTGCTCGGCGATGCGCGCCATCGGGTAGTGCTCGATCAGCGCTTCGATCGCGGCGCCGGCGACCCACTTCGCCAACTGATCGCCGATGCAATAGTGGATGCCGTGGCCGAAGCCAAGATTGTCGGCCATGTTCGATCGTGCGATGTCGAAGCGGTCGGGGTCCGGAAATTTCTCCGGATCGCGGTTGGCCGAGCCGTAGACGACGGCGACCAGGCTGCCGCCCGGGATCGTCTGCCCGTTCAATTCCGTGTCCTTCCCGACCCATCGGTCGGCGATCTGGAACGGCGCGTCGAATCGCAGCATCTCGTGAACCGCCTCGTCGATCCGATGCCGTTCCCGGCACAGCAACTGCCACTGGTCCGGATGGCGCAGCAGGTTGTAGATGCCGGAGGCGATCAGGAATTCGGTCGACAGGTAGCCGCCAAGCGCGAAGTGCACGGCCGTGTTGGCGGCTTCCTCCGGGCTCAGGCGCAGTGCCGATGCGGGACAGCCGGTGCGCTGCTGGATGGCGGCAAGCAGCTTCGGTCTTTCGCTCGGGCCGGACTGTCCGGCTTCCTTGCCGAGTGCGTGCAGATAGGTATACAGCGCCATCCTGGTCGTTGCGCCGGGCGCCCGCTGCTCTTTCGGCAGCGCCTTGTCGTTGGCGTGCAGCGTCGTTCGGATCCATCTGTCGACGGTCTTCCGCTCGTCGTCGATCTCCTGGCTGCTTGCCTCGGTGCCTTCGGGCGGAATGCCCATGACGTCCATGTATACGGCCGATGCGAGCTTGCTCGCGAATCCGCCGACCATATCCATCTGCCCCTTGACCCTTTCCGCTTCGAGCAGGCGGCCGGCCAGTGCGCGCGCCTTGTTCCGCGCGTCGTGGATCGCGGATTCGAAGATCGGGTCGAGCATTTTGCGCACGCAGGTATGGCGCTCCGGATTCATGTAGAACAACCCGTCGTCCAGTTGGCTGTTCACGACCCCGACCGGTCGCGGCTGCAGCTTCGCCTCTTGCCCCGGCTTCAGGAATTCGTTCCTGCGCTCGCAGACTTCGGTCACCAGCTTGTGACTGAAGACCCACCAGGCATCGTAGGGCGCCTCGATCCGGCATACCGGATGCCGCTCGCGAAATGCTGCGTAGAACGGATAGGGATCGGCCAGGAACTGCGGGTCGGTCGGCTCGAATCGGTCGATGTTCACTTTCGTCCTCCAGTCCGCCCGGTGCTGCGCCGGCGTCTGCGTGTCCGTCTCCCAGCCTGCGCCTGCGAGCCATCGCAGGCCCGCGATGCCGGGCATGAACAGGTAGGCGCTGCCGCGCGTGCGCGTCAGCGGCGGCACCATGATCGTGATCTCGGCCTCGGCTTCGCGGGGGCGAAACCTGAACGGCGTATCGCATTCTCGAGCGCCGACGATCGGATCCTGCGTCTGCCGCAGCCCCGGCGCCGACAGGTCGCCGTTCGCCCAGACGCCCTGGACGAATTCGAACTGCGATTCGAGATCACCGCACAGGAACAGCCCGGCCAGACCGCGTTCGGTCGGCGTTCGCCTCGCGCCGGGTGTCCCCGCGGACGTCCCGGCCTCATGCGGCGGGCCGTAGGGCATGCCGCGACGCACGATCCGCCGGCTCATCGGCAGCCCGACGACGGTCCCACTGCGGGGATTGAGCCGTCGGATGTGCGAACCGATCGGACATCGGCGACCGTCGCGATCGTCGACCTGGCCGGCGGGCGTGACGTAGTCGAATGCGTCGGGCTCGACCATGCCGGGGTCCGGCGTCAGTGGGTTCAGCACCAGCGGCGAGCCATTGCGCCAGCGTCCCATCAGCTTGGCCGCTGTCAGTTCGCGCTCGACTCCGTACTGGGTCTGAACGCGATCGAGCAGCTTCTCGAAAGCTTCGGTGTCCTGTTCAATCACGCGAAAGGCCGCGTAGGTGCCGTGTGTCGCCAGTGCCGGCGGCAACTCGCCGATGAATCGGCTGCCCCGCGAATTCGGATAGTCGCGGCCCAGCAGGAGGTCGCCGATCACGGCCCTTTGCGCCGGCGGCACCTGCTTAGCCTGGTCGGGCAGGCCTTCGAAGCGCGGCTGCCCGAAGCCGTCGCGGTAGCCGAAGTGCACCAGATCGCCTTGATCCCCGAGCGCTTGCGCATCGCGCTCGAAGCGGATCGACGCCGGCCCGATCAGCTCGCGCACCCGATCGGCGAGCCGGTCGAAATCGCGTTCGCTGCGGGCGAGGATCGACACGATGCCGTGCACGACGGTCGCGCTTTTTCCAAGCGAGCCGAGATTCCAGTGGTCGGGCGAGTTGCGCCCGGTGTCGCCGAGTCGTTCGGCCCGCACGCGCGGCCCTTCGCGAAACGCGACCGGAAAGTCGTCGAGGGTCGCCTGCGGCAGGCCGAGCGCCTGCAGGCCGGCATGCGTGAGGCCGAGCGTCATGCAGGCCGGCACCTCGCCGCCTGCGCTATGCGGCGTGACCAGTGCGATCAGTTCGGCGAGCAGCGCACGGGCCGATCGGACGCGACGATCTCCGGCGGCTCCGTGGCGACCGCCGGCGCCGAAACCGGTCGGGAACTCGAAGCCCAGATGCAGCGCCCGCCTTGCGCGATAACCGCGCAGCACGTTCGCCTGGACGTCGCGTTCGTCGACCGAGGCGGCGGCGCGCACCGCGGCGTCTTCGATCGTCCGTGGCGTGCCCGCCAGCATGCCGACGCGCGCCGCGCTGGTGATGTCGGTGACGCTCAGGCCCGGATACGCGCTGTAGGGGTCCGGGTGCGCCTTCAGTTCTCCGTTCGGAAGCGGGATCTTCGTGTACCGGTCGACGTAGGCCCAGAACTCGTCGGGATACTGGCGCACCGGCAGGCGCGGCCGGTTCTTCATGTACGACAGGATCTTCGTGAAGGCCTCGTCGAGTACCGCCGCGAAGTCCATCACGTAGTCCTTCGCATCCCCGTCGAACTCGCTGACGATCAGCAGCAGGCCCTTCTCCGGTATCGGCAGGAAACGGGCGAAGTGCACGTAACCGAGTTCGCCGAAGGTCTTGCGGATCTGCGGTTTCTTCTCGTCGAGCCATTGCGTCAGTTCCCCCAGGCGCTGCGGATCCTCGAGCTCCATTACCAGGTTGAAGCCGTTGCCGGTCTGGTTGCGCATCATCTATGCCCCCTGACGCCGAGCACTCCCGGCGATGTTTCCTTGCGGGTCGCGAACTTTAAGCGCCGACCCAAGGAACTTAAGGCGGGTCCGGGTCGACACTGCGTTGCACAGCCTTCCGAGCGGCCATGATCGAGGAGAGCGATGATGGAACACACTGCCCTTTCCCCTTACGCCCGTTTTTCCGCAGCGCGAGTCCACGCCGATCTGCCTGCACCGGCATGGCTGCGTGGGAGCCATCCGCCGCAGAGGGCTTCGATCGACGACGAGGCCGGGTTCGACCCGATTTCCCCGATCGTCCGGTCGATCCTCGACCATGTCCAGTACGGTGCGATCGCGATCGATGCCGCCTGGCGGATCGGCTTCGCAAATCGCGCGGCCGTGCACGAGTGCCGGCGCCCCGACTCCCCGTTGCGGATGGAGCGCTCGCAACTGGTGGTGGCGGACGGCTACGAGCATCGTCGGGTCGCGGCCGTGCTGGATGCGGCACGCGGCGGACGCTGGTCGATGCTGCGGCTCGGGGCCGATCCGATGCCGCTGACGATCGCCGTGCTGCCGCTGATCGGTGTTGCACGCCAGGGCGAGCCGCTGGTACTGATGATGTTCGGCCTGCGGCACTGCGCCGAATCGGTCGCGCTGCAGCTGTACGGCAGGGCCTGCCACCTGACGCCGGCCGAGACCCGGGTACTGCGCGGGCTGGCTGATGGGCTCGCGCCGCAGGAGATTGCCGAGCGCGACGCAGTGCTGCTGTCGACGGTGCGTTCGCACATTCGCAGCATCCGCGAGAAGACCGGCACGCGCAGCATCACCGAGTTGACGCACACGCTGGTCGGGCTGCCGGCGATCATGCCGGCGCTCGTCGGTGCTGCCTGATCCAGCCAGGCGTCGGCGGTTTCGCGAACCGGCAGCGATTTCCACGGCGACCCTCTTGCTGCTGCGGCGCATCGCGCGCCTGCAGCGCAATGTTCGCTCAAGTCAGGCTTCGATGAATCCCCTGGTTGAGGGGGAATTCGACGGGGGCATGAAATGAACAGCGCATTGACCATCGAGGTCCTGAAGCAGGAAACCCTCGCGTTTCGCGGAACTGGCGGCATCAGTGCGGAGTGCCGTTGTCATGCCTTTCGTCCGGCTTTCCGGGATTCCCGTACAGGCATCGTTTATCTGTCCCGGTACGCCGACGGGCGCCTCGCACCGCTGCACCTTCTGGCTGGGCTGCCCGATGATCTTGCGCTCAGGCGCGATGCCAGCGGCCGCGTGCTGGCCGTCGACGGTGCCGTCGTGGCCGGCTTCGTGCGAGACGGACGCTTTTACACGCGCGACGAGGCTGCCGCCAGCGCGTGTTGACACCACGCGGCAACACGCGCTGGTCTGCGCGGCCCAGGCTCAGCGCAGCGTGATCACGACTTCCAGGTACTCGGCGGGCGCCACCATCGTGCCGTCGCCGGCGCGATCGAAGCGGCCGATCAGCGCGATCAGTTCTCGCTCGAGCGCGGCCTGCCCACTGGCATCGAGCGCCGCGAAGGCCTTCAGCATCGGTCCGTACCAGGTCCGGAAGACCTTGACCCAGTGCTCGGGCGAGCGATAGCGGAACGTGAAGTGGCGCTGGGCCGTCACGATCGACGCGGCCTCTGCATCGAACAGCTCGGTCAACCGGTCGCGGGTGCCCCACAGCGCCGGCGATCGCGCCCCGGCCGGTGGCTGCACATGCTTGCCGATCGTCTTGAAGACCTGGCCGATGAAGCCCTCGGGCGTCCAGTTGGCCAGCCCGATCTTGCCGCCGCGCCGGCACACCCGGACCAGTTCGCCGGCAGCACGCTCCTGGTCGGGCGTGAACATCACGCCGAAGCTCGAGGTGACCGCGTCGAAGCCGTGATCGGCGAACGGCAGCGCCTCGGCATCGGCTTCGCGCGTTTCGACGTCGAGTTCGTCGGCGCTCGCGCGCTCTCGCAGGCGTGCCAGCAGCGCCGGCACGTAGTCGGTCGCGAGCACCTCGCAGCCGCGGCGTGCGGCGGCCAGCGAGACGTTGCCATTGCCGGCGGCGACATCGAGGACCTTCTGTCCAGCGCGCACATCCAGCGCCTCGCAGAGTTGTTCGCCGACGATCTGCAGCGTCGTCCCGATGACCGCATAGTTGCCCGAGGACCAGGCGGCGCGCTGGCGGGTCTTGATCGCCGCGAAGTCCGGTGCAGCGCTTTGCAGCATGCCCTGCATTGGATCTTGACGAACGGTGGTGGCAGCAGTATCCATGTCCTTCTCCGTCTGGCGCCTCGGCGGCGCGCATCGCGCGTCGGTGGCGGGGCTCGCGCGGCCGCTGCGACATGCTGCGACCGTCGATGCGACGGTAGATGCCGGGCGTGGAGGCCAGCGTGGTAGCGGGCGTGGAAGTTTCAGCGGAATCCGCGGCTTCGGAACGACCGGGCAGCGAGCCGGCGCTGCTGATCCGGCTGCTCGGCCCGTTCGCGATCCGGCGCCACGGGCAGGAGCTCGCGCTGCCGGCCTCGCGCAAGGTCCGTGGACTGCTTGCCTGGTTGGCGCTCGCGCCGCGCGCTGTGACCCGC
>CALLYQ010000585.1 GCA_937858875.1 uncultured Lautropia sp.
CCGGGCGCCGGCGTTCGTCAGCCTGTCTCCGGTTTCGTTCCGCGCCGCCGCGCGGCGGCCAGTTCCGGCGAGCTGCTCTGTTCGGAAGCGGCCAGCGTCTCGGCCGGGTCCGGCGACGCGTGCTCGGCGGACGGCGGGTTCGGGCTCGGCGGCGGATTCGGGAAGTCGGCCAGCGGACCGAGCTTCATCGCGTCGCGCTGGAACAGCGGCTTGCTGTGGATGTACGCGTAGAGCAGCCTGCCGAGCGCCGCCAGCGAGTCGACGTGGGTGCGCTCGTAGCCGTGCGAGGCGTCCAGCGCGAAGCAGACCAGCGCCGTGCGGATGTCGTTGCCGGCTTCCAGCGCCGAGGCCGCGTCGCTTCGGTAGTAGCGGAACACGTCGCGGCTGTGTTCGATGCCCTGATCGCGGCACAAGGCCAGCAGATGGCGCGTCAGGTGCCAGTCGAACGGCCCGGACGAATCCTGCATCGCGATCGTGACACCGTACTCGGCGGTGTTCTGCCCGGGCGCGATCGTCCCGTTGTCGATCGAGATCAATTCGGCGACGTCGCCGTGCAGGATGTGCGAGGCGCCGACGCCGACCTCCTCGGAAATCGTGAACAGCAGGTGGCAATCGACCGGCAGCGCCATCCCGTTCTCGACGGTCGCCTTGGCGACGGCGAGCAAGGTGGCGACGCCGGCCTTGTCGTCGAGGTGGCGCGCGCAGATGAAGCCGTTGTCGGTGAACTCCTGGCGCGAGTCGACCGAGATCGTGTCGCCGATGTTGATGCCCAGCCGCACGAGGTCGTCGAGGTTGTGGCTGTGCTCGTCGAGCCGCAGCTCGACGTTGGCCCAGGCGACCGGCTGCGTGTCGATCTCCTGGTTGTACGTGTGGCCCGAGGCCTTCAGCGGCAGGATCGTGCCGCGAAAGCGCCGGCCGTCGTCGCTGTGCACCGTGCACCGCGCCCCTTCGGCGAAGCGCGACGACCAGAACCCGATCGGCACGACCTCGAGCCGGCCGTTCGGCTTCAGTTGCTTGACCATCGCCCCGAGCGTGTCCAGGTGCGCGACGATCGCGCGATCGGGGCTGTGCCGCGCGCCTTCGAGGTCGGCGCGGATCGCGCCGCGCCGCGTCAGGCTGTACGGAATCCCGAGCTTGTCCAGTTCGGCGCTGACCTGCACGACGATCTCGTCGGTCATCCCCGACGGGCTCGGAATCGCGAGCAGGCGCGCGAGCATGTCGAGCAGGTAGGCGCGGTCGATCGGGTCCTGGGCTGCTTGCTCGGCCGGGGGGGCGACGGTCGCCTCGGCCAGCGAACCTGTGCGTCGCGTCATGTCTCGGTTCTCGTCTGCGGGAACAGCAGATCGACGAAGCGCTCGGCGGTCGGCTGCGGTTCGTGGTTCGCGAGGCCCGGCCGTTCGTTGGCCTCGATGATCGCGTATTCGCGGCCGCCGATGTCGGGCACCATCAGATCGAGCCCCACGACCGGGATGTCGAGCGCGCGCGAGGCCTGCGTCGCGACCTCGATCAGTTGCGGATGCAGGTTCGCAGTCACGTCGTGGATCGTGCCGCCGGTATGCAGGTTCGCCGTCTTGCGCACCGCCAGCGTCTCGCCGGCCGACAGCACATCGTCCATTCGCCTGCCGGCCGCGTGCACGCAGCGCTCGGTTTCCTCGTCGAGCGGAATCGAGCTCTCGCCGCTGGTGGCCGCTTCGCGCCGCCGGCTCTGCTTGGCGATCAGCGTGCGCAGGTCGCTCTCGCCGTCGCCGGTCACCTGCGCCGGCTTGCGCGTGGCCGCCGCGACGACCTGGTGATCGATGACGATGATCCGCAGATCCTCGCCCTCGACCAGTTCCTCGACCAGCACGTCGTCGCTGTAGCGGCGTGCCGCTTCGATCGCGGCCTCGACCTCGGCCATGTCGCGCAGGTCGACGCTGACGCCGTGACCCTGCTCGCCGCGCGCCGGCTTGACGACGACGCGGCCGTGGCGTTCGAGAAAGGCCTGCAGTTCGCGCTCGTCGCCGACCTGCATCTGCTCGGGCATGCGCAGGCCGGCGTCGACGAGCAGCTTGCGCGTCACGCGCTTGTCGTCGCAGCGGCTCATCGCCACCGCGCTGGTCAGCTCCGACAGCGACTCGCGGCAGGTGATCGAGCGTCCGCCGTGCGTGAGCCGGAAGTAGCCGTTCTCGGCGTCGATCAGCTCGACGGCGATGCCGCGGCGCCGTGCCTCGTCGACGAGGATCCGGCCGTAGATGTTGAGCCGGTCGTACTGCTCGGGCCCGACGAACAGCTTCTCGTTGATCGTGTTCTTGTTCTTCAGGCAGTAGACGGGGACGCGTTCGAAGCCGAGCTTCCCGTACAGCGCGATCGCCTCGTTGTTGTCGTGCATGACCGACAGGTCGAGATAGTTGCGTCCGGCGTCGCGGAAACGCTGCGCGACTGCCCGCACCAGCGCCTCGCCGAGTCCGGGCCGCGTGCAGTGCGGGTCGACGGCCAGCGACCACAGGCTCGAACCGCCTTCGGGATCGTTGCAGGCGAGCACGTGGTCGACGGCCGTGACGGCGGCACAGACCATTCCGCGATCCTCGTCTTCGGCGACCAGCAGCGTGACGGCGGCGTTCTGCGGCAGTCCGGCGACGAAGCCCTCGCGTACCGGCACCATGCCGCGCGTCATGTAGATGCGGTTGATCTCGGCCTCGTCGTCGGCGTGCGCCTCGCGGATGCGCACGCCCGGCGGCGGATTCTGGTCGGCAGGTCCGTTCTGCAGCGCCAGTCGGAACGTGTGCGAGGGGTCGAGGAACAGGTACTGGGGCGCCAGCGCGATCACGACGTGCGGATCGCGGATGTACAGCGCGACGTCGCGCCGGCCGGGTGCCTCGCGGCGGATCTCGTCGGCGAGCCGGTCCGCGCTCGGATAGGTGTGCGCGAAGATCAGTCGCCCCCAGCCGCAGTCGACCGTGGATTCGTCCTGCAACTGTTCGGCGTCTTCCTCGGGCAGGTTGCCCCAGTGGCGCAGCGAAGCGGTATGCGACGGGTCCATCGGATCGTGTGCGTCGGTTCTTGTCATCGTGTTCATCATCCGGGTGAATCTCCTGAATTCTTGTCGGCCGATCGCGGCGGCCTTGCAGCCAGCGTGCCGGGCGCTGCTAGACGCCGTGCTGCTGCAGCCACATCTCGAGCAGTGCGAGCTGCCACAGACGCGAGCCGCGCAGCGGCGTCAGATGCGCCGCCGGCGACGCGAGCAGCGTCTCGACCGTGTCGCGGCGGAACAGCCCGCGCTCGCGCGCTGCCCGGCTGTCGAGCGTGTCGCGCACGAGGTCGAGCACGGGGCCGTCGATGTGCTTGAGGATCGGCACCGGGAAATAGCCCTTGGGCCGGTCGACGACCTCGCGCGGCAGCAACCGGCGTCCGATCGCTTTCAGTACGCCCTTGCCGTTGTCGCCGAGCTTGTCTTCGAGCGGCAGGCGGCCGGCCAGTTCGACCAGCTCGTGATCGAGGAAGGGCACGCGCGCCTCCAGCCCCCAGGCCATCGTCATGTTGTCGACGCGCTTGACCGGGTCGTCGGCGAGCATGATCGTCGTATCGAGCTGCAGCGCCTTTTCCACGGCGCTGGCGCCGTTGCCGGAAGCGAACGCGCGCTCGACGAAGGCGCGGCTCGCGTCATCGGTGGCGAACGCGTCGGACACGGTGCGCAGGTAGCCTTCGTGGTCGCTGTCGAAGAACGCGGCCGCGTAGTCGCCGACCGGGTCGGCACTCTCGGTGAGCTTCGGATACCAGTGGTAGCCGGCGAAGACTTCGTCGGCACCCTGGCCGCTCTGCACGACCTTCAGGTGCTTCGACACTTCGCGCGACAGCAGGTAGAAGGCGACGTTGTCGTAGCTGACCATCGGCTCGCTCATCGCGGCGATCGTGCCGGGCAGCGCATCCATCAGCTCGGCGGTCGGAATCCGGATCTGCTGGTGTCGCGTGTCGAAGCGCCGGACGATCATGTCCGAATAGAGGAATTCGTCGCCCTTTTCACCGCCGGCCTCCTCGAAGCCGATCGAGAAGGTGCGCAGGTCGCGCTGGCCGAGTTCGGACAGCAGTGCGACGATCAGGCTCGAGTCGACGCCGCCGGACAGCAGCACGCCGACCGGCACGTCGGAGACCATCCGCCGCTTCACGGCAGTGCGCACCGCGTCTTCGACGAGCCGTTCGCGTTCGCCTGCGGCCAGCCTGGCCAGTTCGGGATCCGCCTGCACGCGCAGCTGCCAGAAGGTTTCGCTGTCGCAGCGTCCGTCGGGCTCCCAGGTGGCCACGGTCGCCGGCGGCAGTTTGCGGATTCCGGCCAGGATCGTATGCGGCGGCGGCACGACCGCGTGCCAGCTCAGATAGTGATGCAGCGCGACCGGGTCGATCCCCGTGTCGACGTCGCCGGCGGCCAGCAGCGCCGGCAGCGACGACGCAAAACGCAGCCGGCCGGCCTGTTCGGCAAGGTACAGCGGCTTGATGCCGAAGCGGTCGCGCGCGAGCGTCAGCCGGCCGCTGTCGCGCTCGACGATCGCGAACGCGAACATGCCGTGGAAGCGTTCGACGCAGCGCCGTCCCCAGGCGTGAAAGCTCTTGAGCACCACTTCCGTGTCGCCATCGGAAAAGAAGCGGTAGTCGAGGGCTTCCAGTTCGCGTCGCAGCTCGCGGTAGTTGTAGATGCAGCCATTGAAGGCGATGCTCAACCCGAGCGCCGGGTCGACCATCGGTTGCTGCGCGTGCTCGGACAGGTCGAGGATGCGCAGTCGGCGATGGGTGAGGGCGATGCGGCCCTGGTGGACCGCGCCGGCGCCGTCGGGCCCTCGGGCGGACAGGGTTTCGCCCATCCGGGCGACTGCGCCGAGATCGGCGATCGGGGAATCGAAGCGGGCTTCACCCGCGAATCCGCACATGAGTTGTTCGACCTCCTGTGTCGTGGGTGGAGCACCGGGCCGACTGAACGAACCGGCAATCCAAGATTAAAGCAATCAGGGTGCCCGGCCGGGCCTACCCGGCCGGGCCTCATCTCCTTCCAAGGCTCAGATAGACGATCGCACCGATCACGATGCAGCCGCCCGCCATCTGGACCGCGCCGACGGTCTGCCCGAGCACGAGCCAGCCCAGTGCGAGCGCGGCGACCGGCTCGAAGTTCATGATCGCCGCATTGTTGACCGCGCCGATGCGCGGCAGCACGACGAACAGCGTCGTGATCGCGCTGCCGTAGAGCATGGTCAGCAGCGACAGCCCGGTCCAGCCGGTCGCGTCATGCGGCCACGAGAATCCGCCGCCGAGGCCGGCCGCGGCGATCGCGACGACGGCCACGACGACCATGAACATCAGCGTGCGCAGGCGCCCGTCGACGGCCGGCAGCCAGTGGCCGATCAGGTACAGCGCCAGGCCGAAGGCCGTCGATCCGCCGAGCGCAAAGGCGACGCCGGGCAGCATCGCTGCGAATCCGGGTTGCGTGCCTGCGGCAAGGGCAGCCGCGCCGACGCCGGTTCCACGGCCGGCGCCGCTTGCCCCCAGGCCGGCGATATCGAGCGCAAGTGCGAGACCGGCCAGCGCGATCGGCATCGCGATCAGCGTGCGGCGCGCGGGCCGTTCGCCGCCGGCCAGCCACGAGATCAACCCGAGCATGATCGGGAAGGTGTTGAAAGCGAGCAGCGCCAGTGCGACCGGAATCCGGGCGACCGCCGAGTAAAGGCACCAGCTCTGCACGGCGATCAGCACGCCGATCGCGAGGCCGCGCCGCAAGGTGGTGCCCGGCACGCGCAGCGAGACGCCGGCAAAGCGCAGCAGAGCGATCACGAAGATCGCCGTACCGAGCGAGCGGACGGCCACCGCCGTGGTGACGTCGACGCCATGATCGAAGGCCAGGCGGGCGGCGACGTGGTTCGCGCCGAAGGCAGTTGCGATCGTCAGCAGGATCAGCACGCCGAGCCATCGGGGCATCGGCCGATGAACGGGAGCCGGGGGCGGGGCCCTGCCGGCGGCTTCTGCGCTCGGCGGCACGGCCGCATCGAACGGGCGCGCCTCGGGCCGGCTCGCTTCGAGACGACCCGCTGCGGGGGGAATGGAAGACATCACCGCGAACTTTACACCGGTTGACTTTGCGGGACCGCGTGATATGGTCGACGGACAATGACGCGCAATTCCGTTCCCATGCCGCGCCTCCGCTTCGTACGGAGTAACGCCGCCTTTCCGGCTTCCGCCCGGTAGGCCCTGATCCGACCCGCGGGCCGGTTCGGCCTGCCGGGTGCGCCGACCTGTTCCACGGGTCTCCGGTTTACCCCGTTTTCGCTTCGCTTCTCGCCGTTCGTCGGTATCGGCAGTCCTGACGACACGCCCGTACCGTGCGCTCGCGAGGCAGACGGACGGCACCGCCCCATAACTCGACAATCGGTTCGCGCTTCCGGCGAGCAGTTGCTTCGCCCGGCGCACCGTTTCATGGAGTAGACATCGATGAACACGAATCCCCTCGTTTCCAATACGAATCCCGTGGCTGGCCCGGCGCCCCTGGCTGGCCAAGCGCGCGATCCCCTTGCCGGCTCGGCGCGCGCCTTCGCCGGCGAACTGCTGATCCGCGCGGGCGATGCCGGCGAACTGCGCAGGCTGCTCGATACGCTCGAACACCTGAACCGCACCGACCGCGCCGCCGAAGCGATGGACGAACTGCTCGAAAGCGCGCGCATCGTCGAGGACCGGCTGCTGCCCGAAGACATCGTCACGCTGGATACGCTGGTCGAGTACCGCGAACTGCCGTCGGGCACCACGCGTGCGATCACGCTGGTGCTGCCACATCTGGCAGACGCCGCCCAGGGACGCGTCTCGGTGCTGTCGCCGGTCGGCCGCGCGCTGCTCGGTCGCAAGCCGGGCCAGCAGAGCGAGGCCGTGCTGGCCAACGAAAAGCGGCTGCGGCTGGACATCCTGACGGTCGGCGGGCAGGTCGCCGACTGATCGGAGGGCTCGACGGCGGCGCTGATGCGCCGCCGAGCGGCTGCCGCGCTCAGTCGCCGGTCGGGGAGATGCGGAACGAGCGCACGCGCTCGTTGTCGCGTAGTGCTTCGGCAAGCGGCGCGGCGGTGTTCGGATGGTTGGTGCGGATGACCATCCGGTATTCGAAGCCTGCGCCGTCGTCGGTGAGACGGTAGCTCATGTGGGCGACCTGGAAATCGTGCGCCGCCAGCAAGGCCACGACTTCGGCCTCGCTCATCGCATCGTGCCGGTCGAAGCGCAGGTGGTGGTGGGCGTAGGTGTGCTGCGGCATCCGTGCCTCGATCGCGCGGAACAGCGACAGGACGCCGAGCGTGACCACCGTGGCCAGCACCGCCGGGAAGTAGAAGCCGATGCCGTAGAGGATGCCGATCGCCGAAGTCATCCAGATCGACGCGGCGGTCGTCAGCCCGCGCACGCTGAAGCCTTCCTTGAAGATCACGCCGGCGCCGAGGAAGCCGATGCCGGTCATGATGCCCTGCGCCATCCGGGTCGGGTCGGTGCGCACGGTTTCCATCGGCACGCCGGGCAGCCAGCGCCACTGGTACAGCGTGACGAGCATCAGCAGGGCCGAAGCCAGGCAGACCAATGCGTGCGTGCGAAAGCCGGCCGGACGCGCATGAAAGCTGCGCTCGAGCCCGATCGCGCTGCCGGCGGCAAGCGCGCTGAGCAGGTGCGCGAGGATCGTCAGGTCTTCCTGGTCGAGACCGATGAGTGCTGCGAAGCTCGTGAGGTCGTGCATCCGGCAATCATATCGCTCGCTGCCCGACCGAATTCCGTCGGCCTGGGGTCTGTGAACAGGCGGGTCTGTGAAAAGGCCCTAGGCCAAACGGCCTAGTCGGGACGTGACTTCGGAGGGCTCGGTGCCGTATCGGCCATGATAGAAAGTAAGCCGATCCGATTCTCCGATCGTCCGGCCTGCAGCGCGAGGCGCCATGACCGAAATTCCTCCCCTCAGGCTCGACCCGACCACGCTCCTGTTTTCGATCTCGATGCTGGGCTTCCTGGCGGCCGGGCTCTCGCTGGGCTCCGCCAGGCTGATCGGGCGCGTCCCGCACGGGCTGCGGCACTGGAGCAAGGCGATGGGCGCCATCGGTCTCGGCTTTCTGCTGTATTTCTTCCGGGGGCACGCTCCCGAAGTGTTGACTTACACGCTGGCGAACCTGCTGGTGATCGCGGCGGCCGGCTATGTGCTGCGCGCGCATGCCGAGTTCCTCGGCCTGCGGATGCCCAAGGCGACGATCGTCGGCCTGTGCGCGTTCGGTTTCGGAGGTGTGCTGGCACCGAAGCTGGTCGGCGCGCCGCACGAAGTGGGCATCTCCATGTCGTGTGCATTCTCGCTGCTGTTCGCGCTGTCGGCGGTGTCGATCGTTCGCGACGGGCGATGGCTGCGCCTGCCGGCGGCCTGGATCGCCATGGCCGGTTCGGTGGTCACCGCGTTGGCCGCAGCGACCCGCGCTGCCTACGCGCTGGCCGGCAAGGCTTCGTTGGTGGAGTTCCATGCGTCCACGGCACCGCAGGTGATCGCGCTGCTGGCTGGCGGCAGCGCCTGCATCGCGGCTTCGCTGGGCTTCGTGCTGATGGTCCATGAGCGCCAGCGACTGGAGGTGCTCGAAGGTGCACGCCGCGACGGGCTGACCGGCCTGCTCACGCGAAGCGCGCTGTTCGACGCTGCCGACGAAATGCCTGCCCATGCGGCCGATCAGGCGGTGATCATGGCCGACGTCGACTATTTCAAGGCGATCAACGACGTCCACTGACATGCCGCCGGAGACGTCGTGCTCGCGCACGCCGGCAAGCTCGTGCGCGCGGCCACGCGCAGCGCCGATCTCGCCGGCCGCTACGGTGGCGAGGAGTTCTGCATCGTCCTGGCCGATTGCGGCGAAACGGAGGCGCGCCGCTTCGCCGAGCGGCTGGTCCGCACGGCGGCCAGGCAGCGCGTGCGCCTGCCCGGGCGCGGCGAAGTGCGCTTCACCTTCTCGATCGGCTACGCAGTTCGAGGGGCATCGCAGCCGGGCGGGGCGCCCGAGCCATTCCAGGCGGTGCTCGAGCGCGCCGACGCGGCGCTGTACCAGGCCAAGCGGGAAGGGCGCAACCGAGCGGTGGCTGGCTGCGGTGCCGACGAGCCGATG
>CALLYQ010000586.1 GCA_937858875.1 uncultured Lautropia sp.
GACGCCGGTGCCGCGGGAGCGCATTTCCGAAGCGGCGGACCGGGCAAGCAGGGCGACCCTGTGGCGGCTTGCGCCCGCGGCGTGGCCGCCGACGCACGCGACGGCCGCGTCGGCGTCCTCGCCCCAGGGCACGCCGTCGAGCGTGCCGCTGATCCTTGCGCCGTCGGTTGCCTGGGCGATCGTCAGGCCGGCGGATTGGGTCGCGAGTACGGTGAAGGGCGGCAGCGAGTCGACGGCTGCACCGAGCAGCGCGCGCGCGAGGATCGCGTCGGCCACCGGCGCATCGGGCGCCTTCGTGCCGATCAGCATGAACAGGCGCGCTGCGTCGCGCCAGGCGAGCGGCATCTCGCCTTCGGCATCGATCGCCAGCACGTCGAGCATTCCGGCCTCGTGCAGGTCTTCGATCAGCGAACGGGCGTTCGATTCCGCACTCGCCTCGATGTCACCGCCTGCATCCGCTTCTGCCCGGAGACCGGCACCGTGTCCGGGCGCGGGCGCCGCGTCGTCGAGCAGGCGTCCGAGGCTGTCTTCGATCAGTTCGAGCATCGTGGGCTTCCCTGTTGGCCTGCGGCCCCGCGCCGCTCGCGCGAGAACCACCGGGGTGTCCAATGATCAGCGCAGGCCGAGGCCACGCGCGATCATCCCGCGCAGGATCTCCCGCGTGCCTCCGCGCAGCGAGAACGACTGCGCGATCAGCGTCGTGTCGGTCAACACGCGGGCCAGGTCGTCGGTGGCGAGCGCGACTTCGTCGTCGCCCAGGTGGCGCACGGCCAGCTCGGGGATCGACTGCTCGAGCGTCGTGCCCAGTTCCTTGACCAGCGCCGCCTCGAGCACCGGCTCCTCTCCGTTCGCGAGTCGGGCCGTGACGGACAGCGACATGCCGCGCAGCGCGGTCATCGTCGCGACGACGCGGCCGATGTCGTGGCGCGCCGCGCGGTCGGCGCGTTGCGCGATGCGCGCGACCAGCATGTCGAGCAGCACGATCGACGACAGGATTCGCTCCGGGCCGCTGCGCTCGAAGGCCAGCTCCGACGTGACCTGCTTCCAGCCGTCGCCTTCGTTGCCGACCAGTGCGTCGTCGTCGACGAAAACCTCGTCGAAGAAGACTTCGTTGAAATGCGCGTCGCCGGCCAGGTCGCGGATCGGACGCACGGTCACGCCCGGTGCCTTCAGGTCGATGATGATCTGGCTCAGCCCCTTGTGCCGATCCTCGGCCACGCCGCTGGTGCGCAACAGCGCGATGATGAAATGCGATCGGTGCGCATTGGTCGTCCAGATCTTCTGGCCGTCGACGATCCAGCCGCCGTCGGCGCGGCGCGCGCGCGTGCGTACCGAAGCCAGGTCGGAGCCCGAATCGGGCTCGCTCATGCCGATGCCGAAGAAAGCTTCGCCGCGGCAGACCGCCGGCAGGTAGCGCTCGCGTTGCGTCTCGCTGCCGTATTTGAGCAGCAGTGGACCGCTTTGCCGCTCTGCGATCCAGTGTGCCGACACCGGTGCACCGGCCGACAGCAGCTCCTCGACGACGACGTAGCGGGCGAACGGTCCGCGCCCCTGACCGCCATAGCGGGTCGGCAAGGACAGGCCGATCCAGCCGTTCTCGCCCATCTCGCGGCTGAAGCCTTCGTCGAAGCCCATCCATGTGCGCGTGCGCTGCGCGGCCGGATACCGGCCGATGCGCTGCGCAATGAATTCGCGGATGCGCGGGCGCAGCGCCTCGTCGGCGTCTGGAATTCTGGCTGGCACGAAGTCGAGTTGCATTGCCTGTCGCTCTGTTTGATTCTGGCGCGCCGTTCAGTCGAGCTTCGCGCCGGTTGCCTTCGCGACCTCGCCCCAGCGTTCGATTTCCTGGCGCAGATAGGCACCGTACTCTTGCGGCGTCGAACCGAGCGGTTCGGCGCCCTGCGCAGCCAGCTTTTTCAGCACTTCGCGATCCTTCAGTGCCTTGTTGAACTCGGCGTTCAGCCGTTCGATCACCGCGGCGGGCGTCTTCGCCGGCGCGACCACGCCCTGCCAGGCGCCGGCTTCGAAGCCGGCCATGCCGGATTCCTGCAGCGTCGGCACGTCGGGCAGCACCGACGAACGCCTGGCGCTGGTCACGGCAAGCGCGCGCAGCCGGCCGTCGCGGATGTAGGGCAGCGCGGAATTGATCGTGTCGGTCATGAACTGCACCTGCCCGCCGACCAGATCGACGAGCGCCGGCGCGCTGCCGCGGTACGGCACGTGCGTCGCTTCGAGGCCGTTGGCATGCAGAAACTGATAGGCCGCCAGGTGCGTGACGTTGCCGTTGCTGGCCGAGCCGTAGCTCAGCTTGCCGGCGTTTTCCTTCGCGTAGCCGATGAACTCGGCCACGTTCCTTGCCGGCACCGACGGATGCACGACCAGCACCAGCGGCACGACGGCGGTCAGCACGACCGGCGCGAAGTCGGTCAGCGCGTCATAGTTCAGCTTGCTGTACAGCACGCGGCTCAGCGCCAGCGACGAGGTGTTGTACAGGATCGTATGGCCGTCGGCCGGTGCGCGCGCGACGATTTCGGCGCCGATGTTCGCATTGGCGCCCGGCTTGTTGTCGGCGACGACGCTCTGGCCGATCTGATCGGCGACGGCCTCGCCGAGCACGCGGCTGACCAGGTCGGTCGGCCCGCCGGGCGGAAACGGAATCACCATCCGGATCGGCTGGCTCGGGAACGCGTCCTGGGCGTGAACCGCGGGCGCGGCGCTGGCCAGGCCGAGAGCGACCAGGCCAGCGAAACCGGCAAGGGTCCGGCGGCGTGTTGCGTGCATCGAATGTCTCCGTGATTCAAGGATCTTGCGATTGATTCAGGGCCGAGACCTCAGGCCGGCGGCTGGC